>NZ_JBIMSN010000016.1:0-247395 GCF_043944905.1 Antrihabitans spumae | reverse complement strand
AAGATCGAAAACCCAATCCGAAACAGATCAAGCCGGCACGTCAGCCCGGAGAAAGATCTGGGCTAACTCGTCGATACTTCCGTCAGGATTGTCGTCGACGGCGAAAAACTCGTTGCCGACGTTTGCGTGCAGTGTCATCACTTCCTCCTCGCTGCCGGATTTTGGGCAGCCGAGCAGTATGCGTCACGGCACCGACAAGTTGCATCCGGATTTTCCGCACGGGCGTCGTACTGGGCGGCGTCGCGGAAAGTTGTCGGTGGCTTCTGTCAGTCTGTTCGGCTCCTCCCTGGAGCATCCACTGACAGGAGAGAAACAATGAGATCACCCAAGTTTCGGGTCCGCGCGTCCGCTCGATCGGTCGCGCTGCTGGTCGCCATCGCATCGGCGGTTCTAGGTGTCGCCGCGTGTACGGCAACCGATACCGCAGACGAAAGCGCCCTCGCAACATCAGCTGTGGTGCCGACTCGTAGCGCTGCGGAAGTGTCTGCGAGCCAGGCGGCTTCGGCATCTGCGTCGGCGGCAGCCGCAGAATCGGTGCGCCTCGAAGCTGAAGCGCGGGCGGAGGCGGAAGCAGCGAGGCTGAATCCGGCGACCTACTCGTCCATCGAATTTCGCGACTACGCATTGCTCGTCAAGGATCCCGACGCACACGCCGGTCAGAAGGTTGTTGTCTATGGCCGGGTTACGCAGTTCGACTCCGCGACTGGACCGCAGAACATGCTCGTACGTACGGCGAACGCTCCCCAGGACTCAGTCTTCGACTACGACATCAACACGATGGTCGAGGCATCGAGTCAAACGTTGAAGCCCGTCGTCGAGGACGATCTGGTCACCATCTACGCCGAAGTCGTCGGGTCCTACACGTACGACACCCAGCGCGGTGGGAACACGACGGTGCCCAAACTTCGGGCCAACATCGTAGAAGTCACCGGATCCGCGGCCAACTAGCCAGACAACCCCACCAACAAGAAACTGAAGGAAACATTATGAACAAGAACATCTTTGCCGCCGCGGGCGCACTATCCGTTGCTTCGATCGTCGCGTTCGCGGGTCCAGCTACGGCAGGTCCGGTCGGGCTGATGGACCAGAACGGCATCTACGTCGTTGGGGTCGATATACATCCCGGCATCTACACGTCGACCGGACCGTCGAGCAAGTACGGCTGCTACTGGGAGCGACTGTCCGGCACGAGCGGAGATTTCGACGACATCATCGCGAACGACTTCGTCGACAGCGGACGGATGCAGGTGACCATCAAGCCTACTGACTACGCGTTCAACACCGAGGACTGCGGGACGTGGACGATGGTTCCGCCGAGGCCAGGGACGGGGTCGTCGGGGAGCTAGGTGGTTCCGGGTGCGACGGCCGGCTACTGGTTCGGTGCCGACCGTCGCGGCCGACTACTCGAAGTAGTCCTCATCGACCTCGACGACGGTGAACGTGTCACGTACCTGGACGCCGATGTGGTACTTGATCATCAGCGATGTCAGCCGCTGACCGTCGATGAGGATCACCCGGGCGCTGATGTTGTTCACGTAATCTCTTGCACCCTGAGAGAATTGGCTGGTTGTGATGAAGACTCCGCGTGCCGCGCCGACGCCGTGCAAAGCGCCGACGAAGGCCTGGATCGCTTCGCGGCCAACGGTGTTGTCGGCGGCATAGCGCTTCGCCTGGACGTAGATGCGCTCGAGTCCGAGTGGGTCCTGATCGATGACGCCGTCAACGCCGCCGTCATTTGTGCCGCCGATCCGAGTGGCTCGCTGCTCAGCCCCGCCGTAGCCCATCGCGACAAGCAATTTGAGGACCGCGTGCTCGAGGAACTCCGGATGCTGGTCGCGTAGGCGCTTAAGTAGGTCGATGGCCACCGACTTGTGGACGCGCGCGACGCCTGCCTCGATTTGCTCGAGCGGTTCCGCATCTGAATCAATCTCTTGTGGAGCGTCTTCCGTGACCGATGCACTCGCGGCAGGCACGTAGGCCTTGTATGCGGGAACACTCTTGAGGATCTTCTCGTTGATGCCGTTTGGGTGTGCTGCGAGCATCTGGCGTCCGGCATCGGTGATCACAAACGTCGCACGCACGGGCCTACGGACCAACTCCGCTCGGTTCAATCCGCTTAACGCCCAACCGATTCGGTTATCAGCGCGGCTTTTTCCGGAAGGTAGGGTTTCTTCCAGCTGCTCGGGAGTCAGGCCAATATGGTCGAAGACCGCAATGTGCAGGTCGCGCTTGCTCCACGTCGCACCATCGGCGAGGACTTCCAAAACCGGCGTGAGAAACCCGTACCAAACTGGCATTCCTGAGACGGGCCCGGGCGCCGTCATAGTTCGCCCCTGAATGCGCGGGATTGGAGTGCCTGAAATAGAGTTTCCAATTGCTCTGTGGCTAGCAATTGGTTTCTCTTTGTTCTCGAAATCTCCCGGATGCGTTCCTTGAAGGAAGACTGAAGGTTCATCGGGGGTATAGGGAGTGGAAAGTTCTTCAATTGCGTGCTGTTGATCGATGCGATACCCGTGGTTTGTTTCGCGGACCGCAGGAAATACGCCTTGCCGTGCCGACTGCCGATGCTCCAGTTCATGTAGACCGGGTCGACGGCGTCAGACGTTGAACGGACTCTGAAAATATGGTTCTGATGAATCGTCAAAGGGAGTTCTTCGCGCCACAACGTGCCTCGTCCAAGTTTATCTGGATCGCCTCCCTCCGTCAGAAGCAGGTCGTTGTATTTAAGTCGGTATCGTGAGATCTCAGCTTCAGTAGCTTCAATTTCCTTTACAGTCGTCAAATCCAGATTCTTGTCCTGGACGTTTGCAACCGTCATATATGGAACAGTCGTCGTCGGTGTGCCCTCGCTCAGACGTCGTCCCTTTGTTATTCCAGATGCCACGTCTGCAACCTCACCAAGAGGTCGTATTAGATGAGGCGTATCGGAGTCGAAGGTTTCGATGAAGACTGTCTGTGCCAACTCATCGAGCCTGCTGAGGGCCTCGCGACGCTTGGTTCGGAGAGCGTCCGCATGATCGAGGATCGCCGCTATCCTGCGCTGCTCGGGGAGGGGTGGGAGTGGTATATCAAGCGCTGCAACGTCTCTCGGATATAGGTGGATTCCATTAACTATCTCTCGAAGTCGTCCACGTGTTGCTGGGTGATTAATCCAGTGCGACATAAAACCCGGGTCCAGCGACTCGCTGCTTGGCCGCACAACAAGCCATTCTCCGGTTGCCAGCGCATCGTAGGCCTGCGGACTCGCACGGTATGTCTTCGAAGCAACATGGGTGGCGCTATGCGCCGCATTCAGAATTAGTAAATCGCCTTTACGGACAAATTTGGAGTTGTACTTCGCAGCGTACGTGTCGTCCACGAACGATTGAAACGGTCCGCGGAAGGTTCCAAGGCCATCAACATCGCGAATCTTTAATACGGGGTATCCAGATTCCCGCTGCTCTCCTTTTGGTGGTGTCTTGCCGTTAAAGACCTCAGCGACATCGCTAAGTCGCCTCGTGGGCCATTTTTTCACTCCGCACCCCCCAGCAGCATGGCCCGCAACTCGGCCATTCCGTCGGCGATCTCTTTTTCGAGCTGGTCGAGCTCGTCAAGGATCTCTGTCGGCGACCTGTGCTCGATTTCTTCGTGCACGATCTCTTTGTAGCGATTGAGGGACAGGTCATAATCCTGTGCCGCTATGTCAGCCTTCGGAGCGCAGAAGGACTGATCTGTTCGTTCTCGATCCTTTTCGGTCGAGTTGCGGGACTGCCAGCGCTTCAGAACGTCCGGCAAGTTGTTCTTCCCGTGCTCCTCGTCAGTCAATACAGCGAGAGCGCCCAACTTCTCGTCCGAAAGCAGCGGAGTTCGCTTGTCGTCCAGAGACATTCCGTCGGCTGTGACTTCGTAGAACCAGACCTTTTCGGTACCGCCCGAGTTGGTTTTGGTGAAGAACAAGATGGCCGTCGATACGCCTGCATACGGCTTGAACACTCCGGATGGGAGCTTCACGACAGCATCGAGCTTGTGGTCCTCGACGAGCGTCCGACGAAGTTCCTTGTGCGCTTTGGACGATCCGAACAACACGCCGTCTGGCACGATCACTGCCGCTCGACCGCCTGGCTTCAGCAACCGCAGGAAGAGTGCGACGAACAGCAATTCCGTTTTCTTGGTTTTGACGATTCGCTGCAAGTCTTTTGCGGTGTTCTCGTAGTCGAGCGAACCCGCAAACGGGGGATTGGCCAACACCATCGAGTAGGCGTCGGCGTCGCCAGTGTTCGACTCCGCGAGTGAGTCGCGATAACGCACATCGGGCTGCTCGACGCCGTGGAGCAGCATGTTCATCGAACCGATGCGCAGCATCGTGTTGTCGAAATCGAAGCCGTGGAACATCTGACGATGGAAGTGTTCGCGCCACTTGCCGGAGTTGATGGCGTCCGCATGGTGAGCACGCATGTACTCGGTCGCGGCTACGAGGAAGCCGCACGTGCCGGAGGCTGGATCGACGATTGTGTCGCCCGGTTCTGGGGCGAGCATCTCGACCATCAACTGAATGATGTGACGGGGTGTGCGGAATTGGCCGTTCTTGCCCGCCGAGGAGATCTCCGACAGTAGGTACTCGTAGACGTCGCCCTTGGTATCCAGGTTGTCCATCGGAACCGCGTCGAGGAGGTCTATGACACGCGACAGGAGGCTCGCGCTCGGAATTGTCAGTCGCGCGTCCTTCATGTGCTGTGCGTAGGTGGACTCGTCGCCGCGCATTTCGCGGATATATGGGAAGACCCGATTGGCGACGACATCGAACGCCTCTTCGGGATGCATGTTTTTCAGCCGTGACCAGCGCAGATCGTCGTAGTCGCGACCCAGTTCGTCTTTGCCGAGGCGGAAGGGATTGTCGACCAGTGGTTCGTCCAGCAGTGTCGCCCGCTCGAGAGCGGTGGTCTGCTGATCGTCGAGTCGCTTGATGAACAGCAAGTACGTGAGCTGCTCTACTACCTCCAGCGGGTTCGACATCCCGCCAGACCAGATCACGTCCCAAATTCGGTCGATCTGGCTCTTGATTTCACCGGTGATCATGCGCGCCCGTCCCCACTCTGTTCGGAATCCACCAGCACCGTATATCGGCGGCGCCCTGACACGATGCAAGCCCGGTCTAAACTCGCGACGTGCCGACTTCCGATGCCGTGATCGAGACTGCGATGCGTTCGGCGATCTCCGCGGCAGAGGGTGTTCGCGGGACCACGTATCCGAATCCGCCTGTCGGCGCGGTGATTCTGGATGTCACCGGCGCCATCGTTGGTACCGGCGCAACCCAACCTCCCGGCGGACCGCACGCGGAAGTGGTGGCACTCCAGGCAGCAGGTGAGCTCGCCCGCGGCGGGACCGCTGTCGTCACCCTGGAACCATGCAACCACTTCGGCCGCACCCCGCCGTGCACGAAGGCTCTGATCGACGCCGGCATCGCGACCGTACATTTTGCTCTAGGTGATCCGAATCCAGCGGCGGCCGGGGGAGCGGCGGCGCTACAACAGGCCGGTATCGCAACCCACGCCGGGGTATTGGCCGACGAAGTCGCGGCAGGCCCGCTGCGCGCGTGGCTACACAAACAACGCACCGGCCGACCCCACGTGACCTGGAAGTATGCAGCCAGCCTCGACGGGCGCAGTGCCGCAGCCGACGGCACGAGCAAGTGGATCACCGGACCGATTGCCCGAGCACAGGTCCACGCAGAACGCGCCAAACTCGACGCCATCATCGTCGGCACAGGGACCGTGCTCGCCGACGATCCGTGGCTGACAGCACGTCTGCCCAGTGGAGAATTGGCCTCGCATCAGCCGGAGCGGGTCGTCGTCGGACATACAGACATCCCGTCGACGGCTCGGATTCTCGACAAGGCTGCGCCGACATTGGTTCTGAAGACCAGGGACCCGAACGAGGTTGTCGACGCTCTCGCCGAGTACACCGACGTTCTTCTGGAAGGCGGACCGACGTTGGCGGGGGCGTTTCTCGAAGCCCGCAGAGTCGACCGGATCCTCGCCTACATCGCGCCCGTTCTACTCGGCGACGGGCGGTCGGCGCTCGGCGGCGCTGGCATCGGGAATATCGAGCAGGCGTTGCGGTTTCGAAGGGAGAGCGTCGAGACGATCGGACCCGACGTTCTGTTGTCGTTGGTCCAGTTCGACAGCACGATCAATCACTCGGAGGAATGAACGTTGTTCACAGGAATAGTCGAAGAACTCGGCGAGATCGTCGCGAAGGACGACCTGAGCGATTCCGCTAGGTTCACCGTCCGTGGACCACTCGTGACTTCGGATGCAGGACACGGTGATTCGATCGCAGTGAACGGTGTCTGCCTGACGGTCGTCGATGTAGTGGACAACACGTCGTTCACCGCCGACGTGATGAAGGAAACCCTCGACAGGTCGAGTCTGGGCGCTCTGAATGTCGGCAGCGTCGTGAACCTCGAGCGTGCGGCCGCGCTGAACAGTCGCCTCGGTGGTCACCTGGTCCAGGGGCACGTCGACGGCACCGGGCGGATCCTGTCGCGAACCCCGTCGGAGCACTGGGAGATCGTGCGCGTCGCACTGCCGGACCCGATCGCTCGCTACGTGGTGGAGAAGGGCTCGATCACGGTGGACGGCATCTCGCTGACCGTGTCGTCGCTCGGCGTCGACGATTCGGGCGACTATTTCGAGGTGTCGCTCATCCCGACCACACTGGAATTGACCAACCTCGGGCGCGCGGTGGTCGGCGACCCGGTGAACCTCGAGGTCGATGTAATTGCAAAGTATGTCGAGCGGCTGCAACTGCGCGGCTGACCTCGCCGTAACCTTCTAGTGACAGCCGATTGAATTGGAGCGCAGGCACGTGACCAGGTTCGACAGCATCGAGCGGGCGATCGCAGACATCGCCGCAGGTAAAGCAGTTGTCGTGGTCGACGACGAAGACCGCGAGAACGAAGGCGATCTGATCTTCGCGGCCGAGAAGGCGACCCCCGAGCTGGTGGCCTTCATGGTTCGCTACACGTCCGGCTATCTGTGTGTTCCGCTGTCGGGCGAGGACTGCGATCGGCTCGGCCTACCGCCCATGTTCGCGACGAATCAGGACAAACACGGCACTGCCTACACGGTGACCGTCGACGCGCGCGAAGGAATCGGAACAGGCATTTCCGCATCCGACCGGGCCGCGACGATGCGCCTGCTCGCCGATCCGAGCACGGGCGCCAACGACTTCACCCGTCCCGGCCACGTCGTCCCACTCCGTGCCAAGGAGGGTGGCGTCCTACGTCGTCCCGGGCATACCGAGGCAGCAGTGGACCTCGCGACGATGGCCGACCTCCGGCCCGCCGGCGTGATCTGCGAAATCGTGAGCCAGAAGGACGAGGGTCATATGGCCCAGACCGACGAGCTGCGCGTTTTCGCCGACGAACACAACCTCGCGCTCATTTCCATCGCCGACCTCATCGCCTGGCGACGCAAGCACGAAAAGCACGTCGTGCGTGTTGCCGATGCTCGGATTCCGACGCGGCACGGCGAGTTCCGCGCAGTCGGGTACCAGAGCATCTACGACGACATCGAGCATGTGGCACTGGTCCGCGGCGACATCCCGGGAGCGGACGGCAAGGGTGACGACGTGCTCGTTCGCGTGCACTCCGAATGTCTCACCGGCGACGTCTTCGGTTCGCTGCGGTGCGACTGCGGACCGCAGCTGGACGCCGCGCTCGACATGGTTGCGCAGGAAGGTCGCGGCGTCGTGTTGTACATGCGTGGCCACGAGGGTCGCGGCATCGGTCTGCTGCACAAACTGCAGGCCTACCAGCTGCAAGACCAGGGCCAGGACACTGTCGACGCGAACCTGCAGCTCGGTCTGCCCGCAGACTCCCGCGACTACGGCACGGGTGCGCAGATCCTCGTCGACCTCGGCATCAGCTCCATGCGGTTGCTCACCAACAACCCGGCGAAGCGGGTCGGCCTCGACGGCTACGGTCTCCAGATCACCGAGCGGGTCCCGATGCCGGTTCGCGCGAATGCGGAAAATCTGCGTTATCTGCGAACCAAACGCGACCGGATGGGTCACGACCTGATCGGTCTCGACGATTTCGACGCGGGCACGGCCCGATGAGCGGGTCCGGCATTCCCGATCTGAAACTGGCCGAGGCGAAGGACATCAAACTTGGCATCGTCGCGTCGCGGTGGCATACCGAGATCTGCGAAGCGCTCGTTGCCGGCGCGCAGCGAGTCGCCGATAAGGTCGGCATCACCGATGTGACGATCGTCCGAGTCGCGGGAGCGGGCGAATTGCCCGTTGTCGCACAGACATTGGCACGCTCCAACGATGCGGTTGTTGCCTTGGGTGTTGTCATTCGCGGTGGCACACCACATTTCGAATATGTCTGCGACGCCGTCACGGCCGGCCTGACGCGGGTGTCGCTCGACGAGAGCACCCCGATCGGTAACGGTGTCCTCACCACCGACACGGAGGCGCAGGCGCTCGACCGCGCAGGCTTGCCCGGATCGGCGGAGGACAAAGGCGAACAGGCTTGTGCGGCAGCGATAGACGCCGCACTCACGTTGCGCGGGCTGCGCCAGCCGTGGACAAGGCAGTCGTCCTGATGGCGTGGGATCTCGAAGTGCGGCCACACCGCACCACCCGACTGGCCATCGCGTTCGCGATCGCGCTGGTGCTGTTCTTCATCCTGGTCGGTGTATTGCTGCGCCGTTCGGATACCGGTGTGTTCTTCCAGCCTGCCGACCAGGCGGCGATGGTGGTCCTCGGGTTCATTCTCGCTGGTGCTGTGCTGTTGTTCACAAGGCCGCGACTGCGCGCGGACGCGTCCGGAGTCCGCGTCCGCACCTTGTTCACGGAGAAGGCCGTGGACTGGGACCTGGTGCAGGACTTGACCTTTCCTGACGGCGCAGCCTGGGCCCGGATCGAACTTCCCGACGACGAATACCTTCCGGTCCTCGCGATTCAGGCGAACGACCGCGAACGTGCCGTCGACGCAGTTCGGCGTTTCCGCGCACTCGGCGACAAGTACGCGGGCCAGCGCTAGTCGGGGGCTAGCCGCTCGACTTGTCGCCCATCACCGCACCTTCCCGTCGGGGATCAGCTCCACCGATCCAGCCGGAATCGTCTCGCTGCAAGGTGGACAGCCCGCTCGATTGTGGTGCGACGGACACCTGATGGCCGAGCGCCCGAAGTTCCTTGACGAGTGGATCGTCCGCACCGTCGTTGGCGGCGTTGACATTCGGGTGCTCACCGCCGATGCCGGTCGCCGGTGTGTTGGCGGCACCGAATGCGATGGCAGAGACCGCCTGCTGCGGATCGAGTCCCCAATCGAGCACGCCGACAAGTGTTTTGACGACGAACTGAATGATCACCGAACCGCCGGGTGAACCGGCGACAAGGGACACGTCACCGCGAGTGCCGTCGTCGTTCAGGTCGAAGACGAGGGTCGGAGCCATCGAACTGCGCGGCCGCTTGCCGGGTTCAAGTCGATTCGCCAGCGGCACACCGTCCGGGCCGACAGGCTGCGCGGAGAAATCGGTGAGCTGATTGTTGAGGACGAACCCGTCGACGACGTGGAACGACCCGAACGCCGACTCGACCGTCGTCGTCATCGCGGCCACGTTGCCGTACTCGTCGGCGACCGAGATGTGGCTGGTGCCGTGTTCTTTGTCCTGGCCGCCGTTGCTGAGCGGCACCGGACCGAAGTCACCTGGCTGCGCGGTACCCATGCTCTTGCCTGGGTCGATGAGTGCTGCCCGCTGCTTCAGGTAGTCCTCGTTCAGCAGCGTGTCCGTCGAATTGCCAGGCAGCGGTACGTAGTCGGAGTCGGCGACGTACTTGTCACGATCGGCGTAGGCGAGGCGCTCGGCCTCGGTGATCAGGTGCACGGCCTTCGCGTTGGGTACACCACCGTTGGGGTCGTCGACGTTGGTCGGCCCCAATTCGCCGAGATCGAAGTTCTCCAGAATGCCGAGCGTCGCCGCAACGGCAGTGCCACCCGACGACGGGTTCGGCATGCCGCAGATGTCGTGATCTCGATACGACGTGCACAGCGGCGTCCGCTTTTTCGCCTGGTAACCGGCGAGGTCTTCGAGGGTGATCTGGCCGGGTGTGCGCCCACCGCTCGTCGTGGCGGTGGCGTCGACGATGGCCTGCGCGATCGAGCCGGTGTAGAACGCATCGGCGCCGTCGGTCGCGATGGCTCCGAGTGTCTTTGCCATCGCCGGGTTGGTCAGCCTCGTTCCTTCCGGCTTCGGCGTCCCGTCGGGGTTGAGGAAGTAGGCGCGAGCGTTCTCGTCGACAGCGAGATCCTTGGCAGACTCTGCGATCTGCTGAGCGAGTCGTGCACTGATGTCGAGCCCCTGGTCGGCGAGCGTGATGGCGGGGTCGAAGAGTTCGCGCCACTCCTTGCGGCCGTGGTCGTTGTGCACCATTTCCAGCATCCGCAGCGCACCGGGCACGCCGATCGATCGTCCGCTCGCCCGTGTTGTCGGCTTGGGTTCGGTCTGATCGGTGTCACTGATCCAGCGCAGGTAGTTCTCGGTTGCCGATTTCGGTGCGGTCTCGCGTCCGTCGTAGGCCTCGACGCTCTTGGATTCGGCGTCGTAGTAGAGCAGGAACGCGCCACCCCCGATGCCGGACGACTGCGGCTCGACGAGTCCGAGGACGGTTTGCGCGACGATCAGCGCATCGGCCGCGGTGCCGCCGTCACGAAGCACCTCGCACGCTGCCTGTGTTGCGAGCGGGTTTGCGGTCGACACCGCGTACGACGACGTCTGAACTGCGACCATGTTCGATCGATAACCGGTCGCGATCTCGGGATTCGTCGACAGATTCTGCGTCGTCGGCGGTCCGCCGGGTGGTGGCGGCGCAGGTGCTGCAGTGACGGGTGTTCCGTTGGGTGCGCTCGTGCAGGACTCGTCGGTGTTGGCCGCCGAGTCGTCGCTGCCGTCCTTGTCGTTCACTGAACACGCAGCGACCATGCTGAACGCGAGTACTGCCGCAACTGCGGCCCGAAATCCGATGACGGTTCTTGTGACGCGGGTCATAGTCCGACGCTAACCCGACTCGCCGCCGAATGGGAGTGTCCGAGGGCACGGCTAACCTGATTGTTGTGCCCGATCCCTCGACCTACCGGCCTGCCGCCGGATCCATACCCGTCGAACCGGGCGTCTACAGATTTCGTGATCAGCATGGCCGCGTCATCTATGTCGGCAAGGCGAAAAGCCTGCGTAGTCGGCTCAATTCGTACTTCGCCGACATCTACGGGCTGCATCCACGGACCCGTCAGATGGTCACCTCTGCGTCCAGCGTCGAGTGGACGGTCGTCTCGACGGAGGTCGAGGCGCTGCAGCTCGAATACAACTGGATCAAGGAATTCGATCCGCGCTTCAACGTCCGCTACCGCGACGACAAGTCCTATCCGGTGCTCGCTGTCACGCTCAACGAGGAGTACCCGCGGCTGTTCGTCTACCGCGGTGCGCGTCGAAAAGGGGTCCGCTACTTCGGTCCGTACGCGCACGCGTGGGCAATTCGCGAGACCTTGGATCTGTTGCTGCGGGTCTTTCCCGCCCGCACCTGTTCCGCGGGAGTGTTCAAGCGTCACAAGCAGATCGGACGTCCGTGTCTGCTCGGGTACATCGACAAGTGTTCGGCCCCGTGCATCGGCCGCGTCTCTGCTGCGGAGCATCGTGACATCGTCGACGATTTCTGCGACTTCCTCGCGGGCCACACCGACCGGTTGGTCCGACAGATCGAAAAGCGGATGCAGGAAGCCGCCGACGAACTCGATTTCGAGACCGCTGCCCGGCTCCGCGACGACGTCGGCGCACTGCGAAGGGCTCTGGAGAAGCAGGCCGTCGTCCTCGGTGCAGGCACCGACGCCGACCTCGTAGCCTTCGCCACCGACGATCTGGAGGCCGCTGTCCAGGTGTTTCACGTCCGCGGCGGCCGGGTTCGCGGTCAGCGGGGTTGGGTCGTCGAAAAGGCAGGCGAGGCAGTCGAAGTGGAGGCGACCACGGGGGAGTCAGGCGCGGCCGGGGGAGATTTGCCGATCCTCGTCGAGCAGTTCCTCACGCAGTTCTACGGCGAGGAGGTCGCACTCACCGACGGCGGCGAAGTCGAACAACCGGGTGCCGTCGTTCCACGCGAAGTGCTCGTACCCGCTTTGCCGCCCAACGCCGACGAGGTGCAGGAATGGTTGTCGGGATTGCGCGGCTCCGCGGTGCAATTGCGGGTCCCGCAGCGCGGTGACAAGAAGGCGCTGGCAGAGACCGTGCAGCGCAACGCGATGGAAGCACTTGCTCAGCACAAGCTCAAACGCGCGAGCGATTTCACGTCCAGATCTGCTGCGCTGCAGGGGATACAGGAAGCTCTCGATCTCGACACCGCGCCGCTGCGAATCGAATGTGTCGACGTCAGCCACGTGCAGGGCACCGACGTCGTCGCATCGCTCGTCGTCTTCGAGGACGGTCTGCCACGCAAATCCGACTACCGGCACTACGCCATCAAAGAAGCCGCCGGTGGCGGTCACTCCGACGACGTCGCGAGCATCGCCGAGGTGACGAGACGCCGATTCGTCCGCATGCGCCGCGATTTCGCGACCGGTGATCTGACGAGCGGCGCGGTTCCAGGCGATCTCACCGTCATCCACGACGACAGTCCGGTCGTCCCGGACGCGAACATCGATCCGCAGACCGGACGCCCGCGCAAGTTCGCCTACCCGCCCAACCTGTACGTCGTCGACGGCGGCGCGCCACAGGTCGCTGCGGCGGCGGAAGTGCTCGACGAACTCGGCATCACCGATGTCGCCGTCATCGGGCTCGCCAAGCGACTCGAAGAAGTCTGGGTACCAGGCGAGATCGATCCCGTCATCCTGCCGCGGACGAGCGAATCGCTCTATCTGCTGCAGCGAGTACGCGACGAAGCGCACCGCTTCGCGATCACGTTCCATCGCAGCAAACGGTCGCGGCGGATGACGGCGTCGGCGCTCGACTCGGTGAAAGGTCTCGGCGAAACACGTCGAACGGCGCTGGTGCTGCATTTCGGTTCCGTCGCGAGATTGAAGAAGGCGACCGTCGACGAGATCACCGAGGTTCCGGGTATCGGTGTCACGACAGCGAAGGCTGTTCTCGACGCTCTCGGCGCGGAATCGGAAACTGTCGTCGATGCCGGCTCGGCTTCGCATTCGGTGCAAGTAGGGAATGATGGCAGTGACTAGGGTTGCCAGCACACGCCGGTTTGCTTCGAAGTAACCAGCAACGATTCGACCGTAATTCGTGACCGAAGACGATGGGGGCAGACGCGGTGAGCGAGCAGGCGAACAGCGACCAGAGCGGGGACCAGGGCGTCGACGTCGTTGTTGTCACCGGTGTTTCCGGCGCGGGCCGTGGCACGGCAGCGAAGGTGCTGGAAGACCTCGGCTGGTACGTCGCCGACAACCTGCCGCCGGTCCTGATCTCCCGCCTGATCGATCTCGGGCTTGCGACCGAACCACCGATTCGACGCCTCGCCGTCGTGATGGACGTCCGCAGTCGGTTCTTCTCCGACGATCTCACCGAAGTGATTCACGACCTCGAGTCGCGATCCGTGCGCACCCGTGTGCTGTTCCTAGAAGCGTCCGACGAAGTATTGGTCCGCAGGTTCGGCTTCGCCCGCCGCAGGCACCCGTTGCAAAGCGAGAGCGCCGACGGCACGTTGTCGGCGGGAATCGCGCTCGAACGCGAGCGTTTGTCGAAGGTGAAAACGGCGGCGGACGTCGTCATCGACACCACGGCGCTTTCGGTGCATCAACTGCATCGCCGGATCGAGGAAACCTACGGGGTCGGCGGCGATGGCCCAGGATCGCTGCAGGTAACAGTCCAATCGTTCGGTTTCAAGTACGGGGTTCCGATCGACGCCGACATCGTGTTGGATTTGCGTTTTCTCCCCAATCCGCACTGGATTCCGGAGCTGAGAGAACAAACTGGGCAGGAGGCGGCCGTGCGGGACTACGTGCTCTCCCGCGACGGCGCCGCAGACTACGTGAAGACCGCGCATCGCCTGGTAGAGCTGACTGCTGCGGGCTACCGTCAGGAGGGCAAGCGGTACATGACGATTGCTGTGGGCTGCACCGGCGGCAAGCATCGCAGTGTCGCAATATCGGAGGCGTTGGCAGATTTGATCACCGATGACGAAGACGGCACTGCTGTGAGGGTCGTGCACCGCGATCTGGGTCGCGAATGACGGGCGATCAACCGTCCGTTGTTGCGCTCGGCGGGGGTCACGGTCTTTTCGCGACGCTCACTGCGATACGCAGGCTGACCAGCGCGATCACGGCCATCGTCACGGTCGCCGACGATGGCGGTTCGTCGGGGCGATTGCGTGCGGAACTCGGCGTCATACCGCCCGGCGATCTGCGAATGGCTCTGGCTGCACTGGCGGGCGACGGTGACAGCGCCGAGGTCTGGACCCGAACCGTTCAGCATCGATTCCGCGGAACGGGTGCCCTCGCCGGGCATTCCGTCGGCAACCTGATCATCGCCGGCCTCACCGAGGTCCTCGGCGACACAGTCGCCGCGCTCGACGAACTCGGCCGTGTCCTCCAGCTCGACGGCAGGGTGCTGCCGATGGCGCAGATCGCGCTGACGATCGAAGCCGACGTCGCCGGTCTCGAAGCCGATCCGCGTGTCAACCGCGCGATCCGAGGTCAGGTCGCCGTCGCGACCACGCCGGGGCAGGTCCGCAGAGTGCGGCTCATACCGTCCGATCCGCCGGCGTGCCCCGAGGCTCTCGACGCTATCGACAACGCAGACCTGGTGATCCTCGGACCGGGTTCGTGGTTCTCCAGCGTCATACCGCACGTACTTGTACCGGAGCTGCTCGAAGCGTTGATCGCGACACAGGCGCGTAAGGTGCTCGTCCTCAATCTTGCCGCGCAACCGGGAGAAACCGCAGGATTCTCCGCCGAGCGCCATTTGCACGTATTGTCCCAACACGCACCGGGTTTGGCGGTCGACCACGTCGTGATCGATTCGGGGTCGGTGCCGGAGGGTCGGGAACGGGATCATCTTCGCCGGGCTGCGAAGTCGCTCGGCGCACAGGTATTGTTCGCCGATGTCGCAGAGCCGGGCACGCACAAGCATCATTCCGGCAAACTCGCATCGGTGTTGGCGACACTCGCCCGACGCGATACGGACAGTTCGGGTCTCGGTGGAAAGGAGAGCGCCTCGTGGCGATGACAGCGGAGGTGAAAGACGAGCTCAGCAGACTCGTCATCACCCAGCAGAGCGCCCGTCGGGCCGAACTTTCCGCGCTGCTGCGGTTTGCGGGCGGTTTGCACATCGTCGGCGGCAGGGTTGTTGTCGAAGCTGAGGTCGACCTCGGATCCATCGCACGGAGGCTGCGACGCGAAATTTTCGAACTGTTCGGTTACGGCTCGGACGTCCACGTCATCAGCGCAGGTGGTTTGCGGAAGAGTTCGCGCTACGTCGTTCGCGTTGCGAAGGAGGGCGAGGCGCTCGCTCGGCAGACCGGTCTGCTCGACGTGCGCGGTCGTCCGGTCCGCGGTCTGCCCGCTCAGGTCGTGGGCGGAAGTGTCGGTGACGCAGAGGCAGCGTGGCGTGGCGCCTTCCTCGCACACGGATCCCTCACCGAGCCAGGTCGGTCGTCGGCACTCGAGGTCAGTTGCCCGGGTCCGGAGGCAGCACTTGCGCTGGTCGGAGCGGCGCGCCGACTCGGTATCGCCGCGAAGGCGCGGGAAGTTCGTGGCACCGATCGAGTTGTCGTTCGTGACGGCGAGGCCATCGGCGCACTCCTGACGCGGATGGGCGCGCAGGACACGCGGCTCACGTGGGAAGAGCGCCGGATGCGGCGCGAGGTCCGGGCTACCGCCAACCGACTCGCCAATTTCGACGACGCCAACTTGCGACGTTCCGCTCGTGCTGCGGTCGCTGCGGCCGCCAGGGTGGAACGCGCTTTGCAAATTCTGGGTGACGATGTTCCGGACCATCTCGCGGCAGCCGGCAATCTTCGCGTCGCGCATCGTCAGGCGTCGTTGGAGGAGTTGGGTCAGCTCGCCGAACCGCCGATGACCAAAGACGCTGTGGCAGGACGTATTCGCCGCCTGCTTTCGATGGCGGATCGCAGGGCGAAAGAGACGGGCGTACCAGATACGGAGTCGGTCGTCACCGCTGATCTGCTCGACGAAGCCTGATAACTACTGGTCGGTAGCCGAATTGGCGATCGTTTCTCGTCAGGGGCGTGCATTCGCGACGTGTGCGCGCACTAGGCTGGCAGCCGAAACCCATGCATAAATCCCATGGATAAACCTAAAAGGAGCAAACTGTGACGGTACGTGTAGGCGTGAACGGCTTCGGTCGTATCGGACGGAACTTCTTCCGTGCGGTCGACGCACAGAAGGCGCTCGGCACGACTGACATCGAAATTGTCGCGGTCAACGATCTGACCGACAATGCGACACTCGCGCATCTCCTCAAGTACGACTCGATCCTCGGTCGCCTGCCGTACGACGTCTCGCTCGATGGTGAAGACACGATCGTCGTCGGCGATCAGCGCATCACTGCACTCGCGCACCGCGGACCCCTCGCCGAACTGCCGTGGGGCGACCTCGGCGTCGACATCGTCGTCGAGTCGACCGGTATCTTCACCGACGCGGCAAAGGCCAAGGGCCACTTGGACGCAGGCGCGAAGAAGGTCATCATCTCCGCACCGGCCAAGGGCGAAGACATCACCATCGTGATGGGCGTCAACGACGACAAGTACGACGGCAGCCAGAACATCATCTCCAACGCCTCGTGCACCACCAACTGCCTCGGCCCGATCGCCAAGGTCCTCGACGACGAGTTCGGCATCGTCAAGGGTTTGATGACGACGATCCACGCCTACACCCAGGATCAGAACCTGCAGGACGCACCGCACGCAGACCTGCGTCGCGCTCGCGCGGCTGCACTGAACATCGTCCCGACCGGCACCGGTGCAGCCAAGGCCATCGGCCTCGTGCTCCCGCAGCTGCTCGGCAAGCTCGACGGCTACGCGCTCCGGGTGCCGATCCCAACGGGTTCGGTCACCGACCTCACCGCGAACCTGCGCAAGTCGGCCACCGCCGACGAGGTCAACGCAGTGATGAAGGCTGCAGCCGAAGGCCCGCTGAAGGGCATCCTGAAGTACAACACCGACCCGATCGTGTCCAGCGACATCGTGACCGATCCGCACTCGTCGATCTTCGACGCGCCGTTGACCAAGGCGATCGACGACCAGGTCAAGATCGTGTCCTGGTACGACAACGAGTGGGGTTACTCGAACCGTCTTGCCGACCTCATCGGCCTCGTCGCCAAGTCTCTCTGAGGCGCGCGCACGTGGCTGTGAAGACTCTGCAGAATCTGCTCGACGAAGGGGTCGAAGGTCGCGGCGTGCTCGTGCGCTCCGACCTCAACGTTCCGCTCGACAACGGCACCATTACCGACCCCGGCCGCATCATCGCGTCGGTGCCGACGATCAAGGCGCTGGTCGAGGCCGGTGCCAAAGTTGTTGTCACCGCGCACCTCGGACGTCCGAAAGGTGCACCGGACCCAGCCTTTTCGTTGGCTCCGGTTGCTGCGCGGCTGAGCGAAGAACTCGGTCGCAACGTGCAACTCGCAGGTGACGTCGTCGGCGGAGACGCCCTCGCCCGCTCGGAAGGACTGACCGACGGCGACGTGCTGCTGCTCGAGAACATCCGCTTCGACGCCCGCGAGACGAGCAAGGACGAGGCCGAGCGCACCAAGCTCGCCAAGGCCCTCGTCGAGTTGGTCGGTGACGACGGTGCTTTCGTCTCGGACGGTTTCGGTGTCGTACACCGCAAGCAGGCTTCGGTCTACGACGTCGCGAAGCTGCTGCCGTCCTATGCGGGCAACCTAGTCGCCACCGAGGTCGACGTGCTTGCCAAGCTGACCGAGGAGCCCGCACGGCCGTACGCGGTCGTGCTCGGTGGTTCGAAGGTTTCCGACAAGCTCGCGGTCATCGAAGCGCTGGCACCGCAGGTCGACACCCTGGTGATCGGCGGCGGCATGTGCTTTACCTTCTTTGCGGCGCAAGGCTATTCGGTCGGCAACTCGCTGAAGCAGGACGAGATGATCGACACCTGCAAGGACCTCCTCGACCGGTTCGCCGATGTCATTCATCTGCCGAAGGACGTCGTCGTAGCCGACAGCTTCTCCGCTGATGCCGAAGCGAAGGTTGTTGCGTCGCATCAGATTCCGGACGGCTGGATGGGTCTGGACATCGGACCCGAGTCCACCAAGCGTTTCAGCGCGGTGCTCGGTGCGGCCAAGACGATCTTCTGGAACGGCCCGATGGGTGTGTTCGAATTCGAGAAGTTCGCCGACGGAACCAGGGGAGTGGCCGAGGCAATCGCCGGAGCGACCGCCAAGGGAGCCTTCAGCGTTGTCGGTGGCGGCGATTCGGCTGCTGCTGTCCGCTCGCTCGGGCTGCCCGACGACGGTTTCTCGCACATCTCGACCGGCGGCGGTGCGTCGCTGGAATACCTGGAAGGCAAAGAGCTGCCAGGAATCACGGCATTAGAGGGCACAGCATGAGCCGCAAGCCGCTGATCGCGGGCAACTGGAAGATGAATCTGAACCACCTCGAGGCCATCGGCCTGGTGCAGAAGATCGCCTTCGCTTTGCCTGCGAAGTACTTCGACAAGGTGGACGTGACGGTCATCCCGCCGTTCACCGATCTCCGCAGCGTCCAGACCGTGGTCGAGGGGGACAAGCTCCTGCTCACCTACGGCGCACAGGATGTGTCGCAACACGATTCGGGTGCGTACACCGGCGAGATCAGCGGTTCGATGCTGGCGAAGCTCGGCGCGACCTACGCGGTCGTCGGGCACTCCGAGCGTCGCACGCTGCACGGCGAGGACGACGCGACCGTGCTGGCGAAGGCGAAGGCTGCGCTGAAGCACGGTCTGACGCCGATCGTCTGCATCGGTGAAGGTCTCGACATTCGCGAGGCAGGCAATCAGGTCGAGTACAACCTCGAGCAGTTGCGCGGTTCGCTGCAAGGTTTGTCGGCGGCCGACATCGCGAAGGTCGTCGTTGCCTACGAGCCGGTGTGGGCTATCGGCACCGGTCGCGTCGCGACACCGTCCGACGCGCAGGAAGTGTGCGGTGCGATTCGCGTCGAGCTGGCGAAGCTGGCATCCGACGAGGTCGCTGCCGGTGTTCGGGTGCTCTACGGCGGTTCGGTCAGTTCCAAGAACGTCGGCGAGATCGTTGCCGAACCCGATGTCGACGGTGCACTCGTCGGCGGTGCGTCACTCAAGGGTGAAGAGTTCGCGACCCTGTGTGCAATCGCCGCTGGTGGCCCGCTGCCCTGATGCGGCTACGCCGCTCGTGAGTCTTTTCGGTGGGCCCGCCCACCGAAAAGACTCACGAGCCGCTTGCGGCCTATCTCTCGGGAATCGCGCAGACCATTCCGTCTGCGATGCCGGTCGGACGCACTCCCAGCGCTTGATTTATTCGCGCCCGTTGGTTTTCCCAGGCAACGGCCCCGGCCAACTCGGCAACCTGTCCTCGCGTGAAGTGCTCGGACAAGGCAGTACGTAATTCCTCGAGGTCCACCGCGGGTGTGACAGTCATGGCCTCGGCGAATCCGATCACGAGCTTTTCGAGATCGGTGTACGCGTCGCTGGTTTTGTACTTCGGCAGGTCCCGGATCTGCTGTTCCGTGAGCCCGCCGTGATGCGCGAGCGCCGACCCGATGTCGAGGCAATACTCGCAGTTGATCAACCCCGCTGCTTTCAGCTCGGCGAGTTCCTTGTACTTCGGGTCCAAACGATTGCTGAAGATCAGAGCGAACTCGTAGAACACCGTGGCCAGCAGCAGCATCGGTCGCCTGATGAGCCAGCCCCAAAGATCGGTGCGATTACGTTTCGCGCTGGCCATGACCTTCGTGAAGTGCCAGATCCTTCGAAGCGCTCTCATCGGCGTGTGTTCTCCTTCGTTGTGGTGGATTTACCTTCGCGTGCGGTTGCGACGATTACAGCCAGAGGCAGCAGTGCAGCGATCGTGAGAACAAGTGAGTTGACGACGTTTTCGGCGTCACTGAGCCCCGGCGACGGATGGGTTGAGTGATAGATGACGTGAGGCAGAGCGAACGGCAGCAGCGAAACCCCTGCGATCAGCACCACCCGGCGATCACCCCACCACGCCGCAGCCAGCAGAAACACCCCCGTCGCGACGAACCCCGACCCGGCGTCACTCGCCAGATGGGCGTTGTACGGCGGTTCCGCGGCGACGAGCATCGGTCCGAATCCTGGAAACGAGCGATACCAACTCTCGGTGGCCGTCACGGCCCACAGGCCGGTGAAGAGTTGCGGCACCGCCAATGCGGCCAGGAGTACACGGGTCCACAGGACCGCCGGTCGATCAGGCTTGCTCACACCTACTCTTGGCGTTTGCTCCCTGTCCTGTAACGCCCGAATCGCCACCAGACTATGACAAGCGCCACAGCGAACACACCCTCCGACAGGTGTAGAGCGGCACCGTAGGCGAAGTGGGTCACCTCTGAGGCGCCATGGACCGCGAGCACAAGCCCGAGGGGTAGGCCCGCCACGACGGCGACGGGTGTCCAGCTCTTCCTGATCGCACCGGCCGCGATCGTGCCGGCAACGGCGAGATATGCGAAAGCACTTTCGAACGCGGCATGTGGTGCGTAGGGCTCGCCGATATTGCGCGCGATCCACTCACCACTGGTGAAAATGCTGATCCCGTGTGACGCGATCAGCAGCGCGAGAGCCGCGGCTACGAATTGCACGATCCGCCACTCTCGCTGCTCACGTGCAGTCTTCTGCGCGGCGATCCGCTTGTACAGCGATCGTGGAGGACGGGTCTGTAGGGACGTCGCCAACCACAGCACAGTGGGGTCGGTCGCCCGCGCAGGTGTGCCGGCGAGTGTGCGGGTGATGTCGTCGTCGAGGCGCTGCGCTGCTGCCAATTCTTCGGGATCGAAGTCTTCTTCGCTTGTCATGCCTTCATCACCTCCCGCAACTTGCCGACGGCGCGATAGACGAGCATTCGTGCCGCGGTGGCCGAGATTCCCATGGCTGCCCCGATCTGCTCGGACGACAGGTCGCTGCCGAAGCGCAAGGCAACTGCTTCTCGCTCCCGGATGGTCAACACGCCGAGGTGGCGTCGTAGATCATCGACGCCATCGAGGCGCAGTGCCCAACTTTCGGGACCGTCCTGCGCGTCGACACCGTCCGAGCCCGCGCCGTCGGAAGCGACGACCTCGACCGGTACTTCTCTGCCGCGCTTGCGCCACCAGTCGGCAAGAACATGCCGGGCGATGCCGATCAACCAGCCGCCGACCCGACCGAGTTGGGCGTCGTAGGTATCCCACGAGCGCATCGCCTGGGTGAACACCTCGCTGGTCACATCCTCCGCATCGGCATCCGATGGCAGCCGCGCCCGCACGTAGCGCCAGGTCGGCGCTACGTGTTCGCGGTACATCTCGGCGAACTCGGTAGCCACGTCGTCTTTCCTTCGCGCGGAAGAGGTCGTCCGTAACGTTCCACATCGACGAACAGGGACCGCCGACCGGGTCAGGGTGCGCGAACGGCCTCGAGCGGCCCTGTATTGTTGATCCCGAATTGCGCGCGTAGTCGACTTTGAGGGCGAACATGGATCTGTTCCTGGATATCTTGCTGGTGGCCACAAGCCTGCTGCTGTTGCTGCTGGTGCTACTGCACCGTGCCAAAGGTGGCGGCCTCTCCAGTCTTTTCGGTGGTGGCGTCCAGTCCAGCCTGTCCGGGTCGACGGTTGTCGAGAAGAACCTCGATCGCCTCACTGTTTTCACTGGTGTCGTATGGCTGATTGCCATCCTCGGCATCGGCCTCGAAATCAAATACAGCTAGATCGAAGTTCGGCCGACAGCATTTCGGGTGACGTCATAACCGCGTAACCGCGACAGTATTTACTGTTGCCATGACATCGACCGATCCAGGCCGTGCGGCAACCGAACCGCTTCGTGAAGACATCCGACTCCTCGGCGGAATCCTCGGCCAGATAGTTCACGATCAAGAAGGCGAAGACGTCTTTGCGCTTGTCGAAAAGGCGCGCGTCGAATCGTTTCGGGTCAGACGCTCGGAGATCGACCGTGCCGAACTAGCGACTCTGTTCGACGGCATCGAGATCGGCAAGGCGATTCCCGTCATCCGCGCTTTCAGTCACTTCTCGTTGCTCGCCAATCTCGCCGAAGACATTCATCGCGATCGACGTCGATCGATTCACATCCGCGCCGGTGAGCCACCGCAGGACAGCTCGCTCGCGGCAACGTACGCGAAACTCGATGCGGCCCAACTCGATTCGTCCAGGGTCGCCGACCTGCTAACCGATGCCCTCGTCGCGCCCGTCATCACCGCGCATCCGACCGAAACCAGGCGCCGCACGATCTTCGAGGTGCAATCCCGCATCACCGAACTGATGCGATTTCGGGAGCGCACCGAACTCGACGACGACGAGACCGCCGAGGTCGATCGGCAACTGCGCCGCCAGATCATCACACTATGGCAGACCGCGCTGATTCGGCTGTCACGCTTGCGGATTCAGGACGAGATCGAGGTCGGGCTGCGTTACTTCCACCTGTCGTTGCTCGAGGTGATTCCGCGGATCAACGCCCAGGTCCGAGACGAGCTCCGGCGTCGGTGGCCGGACGTGGACCTCCTCGAACAACCGATCTTGCGGCCCGGGTCGTGGATCGGTGGCGACCGTGACGGGAACCCGTTCGTCACCGCCGAGGTAGTGCACAACGCGACGCATCGCGCGGCGTTCGTCGCGATCGAGCATCACTTGGCCGAGTTGTCGAAACTCGAGCAGGAATTGTCGATGTCGGCTCGCCTCGTCACGATCAGCTACGCAGTGCAGGAGTTGGCGGAAGCATCGGGGGACAGCGGGTCCAACCGCGACGACGAGCCCTACCGCCAAGCTGTGCGGTGTGTTCGCGGCCGACTGACGGCGACCGCGGAGCAGATCCTCGACAAGCTTCCCGCGGATGCGGTCTCGCTCGGTTTGGAACCGTACGAGACGCCGCAGCAGGCTTTGAACGACCTCGACGCGATCGACACCTCGCTGCGCGGGCACGGCGACGCCATCCTCGCCGACGACAGGCTCGCTGCGCTGCGGTGGTCCATCGAGACGTTCGGTTTCCATCTGTCGAGTCTGGATCTGCGGCAGAACTCCGAAATACACGAAGAGGTCGTCGCGGAGTTGTTCGCCTGGGCGGGTGTGCACCCCGACTATCGCAGCCTGCCCGAAGACGAGCGAGTCGAGTTGCTTGCACAGGAGTTGGCTACACGGCGACCGCTGTCGAGTCCAGATGCGGAATTCAGCGAACTGACGACCAAAGAGCTCGCGATCACCCGCGCGGCCGCACATGCCGTGCGTACGCTCGGGCCCCGCTCGGTGCCGAACTACATCATCAGCATGTGCACGTCCGTGAGCGACCTGCTCGAAGCAGCGGTACTTCTGAAGGAAGCGGGCATCCTCGATCCAGGGTCGGGCACGCCGACCTCGTCGGTCGGTGTGGTGCCGCTCTTCGAGACGATCGAGGACCTGCAGCAGGGTGCGGCAACGTTGCTGGCTGCGCTGGATGTTCCGGTCTACCGTGCGCTTGTCAGCTCGCGCGGTGACAACCAGGAAGTGATGCTCGGGTATTCCGATTCGAACAAGGACGGCGGCTATCTCGCCGCGAACTGGGCGCTCTATCGCGCCGAGTTGGACCTGGTCGATGCGGCACGCAAGAGCGGAATTCGGTTGCGGCTCTTCCACGGTCGCGGTGGCGCGGTCGGGCGTGGCGGCGGCCCGAGCTACGAGGCTATTCTCGCGCAACCGGTCGGAGCGGTGACGGGTTCGCTTCGGATCACCGAGCAAGGCGAGGTCATCGCCGCGAAGTACGCCGAGCCGAGGATCGCACGACGAAATCTGGAGTCGTTGCTTGCCGCGACGTTGGAGTCGACGCTGCTCGATGTCGAGGGCCTCGGCGCTGCCGCCGAACCCGCGTACGCGATTCTGGACGACCTTGCGGAACGGGCCCGACGCGCTTACGGCGAACTCGTCCACAAGACACCGGGTTTCGTCGAATACTTCCGGATGTCCACACCCGTTGCGGAAATCGGTGAGCTGAACATCGGTAGCCGCCCGGCATCGCGAAAGCCGACAAGTTCGGTGTACGACCTTCGTGCGATTCCGTGGGTGATGTCCTGGAGTCAGTCGCGCGTGATGCTGCCCGGTTGGTACGGCGTCGGAACGGCGTTCGAGGAATGGGTCGACGGCGACGCCGACAAGCTGGCTCAGCTCACCGACCTGAACGAACGCTGGCCGTTCTTCCGAACCGTGCTGTCCAACATGGCGATGGTGATCGCGAAGTCCGACCTCGGTCTGGCCGCCCGCTATGCCGAACTGGTTCCGGACGTCGAACTGCGCGAGAAGGTCTTCGGCATGATCAGCGACGAGCATGCCAAGACCATCCGCATGTACAAGGCGATCACCGGCGCCGACGACCTGCTCGCCGACAACCCGGCCGTGGCGAGCTCGGTGTTCAACCGGTTCCCGTATCTGGAACCGCTGAATCATCTGCAGGTCGAACTGCTGCGGCAGTTCCGTGCCGGAGACGACCGTGAACTCGTGAAGCGCGGCATCCTGCTCACCATGAACGGTTTGGCAACGGCACTGCGCAATAGCGGTTAGAGGGCAACAGCGGTTAATCCGCCTGCACCGGCTCGATGTCGCGCACGAAAACGATGGCATCGAGTTCGGTAAGGCTTGTCGTTTCCAGCGGGATATAGGCGTAGTTGGCCGATGTGCGGCGCTCGCGTGGCCCGTTCGGTAGGGCATCGGTGGCTATGAGCACATTCCCCGTCGTCGCCGCGTACAGCTCGCCTTCGAGCGAGGCCGGTTCGGGTTCGGCGATGGTGTGGTGGTGAGCCGTGCCGATCGCCGAACCGATCACGCGGTAGGCGTCGCCGAGTCGGCCGTCGAGGTGACCGCCCGCACACCACCAGTGCAGCTGGTGTTCGCCCATGGTCCACTGCGACTCACCTTTCTGCAGGTGGCCGTTGTGAGCGAAGGCGAAGGTCGGTCCACGGTCGGCTTCGCGCTCGACGATCGCGCACAGGTTGTCGGCCATCATGAGATCGCGGACGCCGAGCAATCGCGGTATTCGGCGAGCGTTGTCGGTAGCCATCACCGCGTGATAGTCGAGCAGGCCGACAGCGGTGCGGGCATGGAGTTCGGCTAGCCAGCGCTGATCTGGAGAGTTCGCCGCGTGCAGTCGAGGCGCCTCCATCCGCAGCAGCAGCACCAGGTCGTCGGTCAGGCGTCGCAGCCGGATCGCGTCCGCGCTCGCGCCGATCGATTGCGTCGGATCCATCGCTCCTGCCGGATTGCTCCAGCGGGCGTCGTCACCGAGCAGTGCGTCGAGTTCGGCGATTGTGCAGGGCAGGTCGTCTGGATCGAGGGTTGTCGACAGGTACGTATCCAGCGCGTACAGGCTGCGTCGCGGACTTTCGGCTCCCATCGTCTCCATCGGTGCATCGAAACCGTAGAACCGGACCCGATCCTGTGGTGACCGTCCGCGGTTGTAGGTGACCAGCCATTCCACGAGGTCGCGGTTGGCCGCGTACTCGCCGAAGGTATGGCTGAATCCGGTGGTCATGACCTCGTCGACCGACCCGTCGCCACCATCGACCAGGGCGTCTACGAGAAGCCCACCGAGGCAACTGCTTTCGATCGCGATAGAGCGATAGCCCGCGTGTTCGACGAGGTGGTGGAACATCTGGTTGCGCAGTCGCAGGAACCGTTGCTCGCCGTGCAGCGGCTCGCCGAAACCGAGGAGACGTGGAGCAACCGGCAGGTGTCGCAACAATTCTGTGAGAGCGGCTGCTAGATCGGGACCGCCGTCCGATGAGAACGGTGTGCCGTGCTGTGCTGTACCGAGTGTCATGTGCTTCGACGCTATCATTACCCCAACGGTTGATAGTTTGGACGAAATACAATGACTAGTGCACCAAAACCCTCAAAGTACCGACCCGTCGATCTCGCCCGCGAACACGGGCTCTCGACCCAAGCCGTTCGCAACTACGAAGCCGCCGGAATACTGCCTGCAGCAGACAGATCGGCGTCGGGATATCGCGTCTACACCCTCGTCCATGCGGCCGCGTTGCGCACGTTCCTCGCCCTCGTCCCAGGCCACGGTCATGGTGTCGCGACCGCCGTGCTTGCAGCGGTCAATCGAGGAGCCGTCGACGAGGCGCTCGCACTCATCGACGACAGCCATTCCGAATTGCGCACCGATCGGCTGACCTTGGATTCCGTCGAGCGGGCGGTTGCACAGGCTGTTCCCACCGAGGACATTGCGCGACAGTTTCTTTCGGTCCGGGAGGTTGCGCGGCGCATCGGCGTCGAACCGACGACGCTGCGGAGCTGGGAGGACGCCGGTTTGGCGCCCGCTCGGGATCCGGCGACCGGATACCGTGCGTACGGGCCCGCGGACATCCGTGACGCGCATCTTGTGCATCAACTCCGCCGCGGCGGGTACCTGCTGAATCAGATTGCGCCGATCGTCGCTCAGGTGCGCTCGGCAGGCAGCATCGAGGCGTTGGCGCAGCTGATCGGGGAGTGGCGAGAACGGGTGAACACGCGTGGTCGGTCGATGCTGCTCGGCGCCGCAGCGCTGCAGACCTACCTCGACAAGTTGTACGCCTGACCAGCTATCTGTAACGCATGTGCTCCGTGCGACGACGAGACGTGTGACATCAAGCGCGGCCCGGGGGTTGTTTCGCGCGATTCACGCATAGGGATTCGAGATTCGATCGCTGTTGGATCGAATACGAGATCGGGAGATACACATGGGAATTCGTGAATTTGTCGGGCGGCACCGTATCGCCTCGACTGCGGCAGCACCTGCCATTCTCGGCGTCGCGGCGATTGTGGCCGTCACCTGGGCGGCATCACCAGGACCTACGACCATCGACACCGAGATGACCTCGTCGGTCACCGAGTGCCACGACATGGTCACCATCTCCGTCGCAGGCCGCGGTGACACGCCTCGCGAGGGCGAAACGAAGATGCTGCTCGACGCGAACGGCAACCCGCTGCCAGCGGCGATGTCCGGGGACTACAGCAGCAACTGGGTCGATCCGGTTGTGAATGCACCCGACAACGCGGTCGACCCCGACTCATACGCCGCCGTCTACATCGCGTACCCCGCGAACATGGCGAGCTACGAAGACGCCGTCAACGCCGGCGTCGCCAATACCGAATCGGTCATGCGCGAGATCGCAGTCGCGTGCCCGGACACCAAATTCTCCATCGTCGGCTACAGCGAAGGCGCGGACGTAGTCCGTCGCGTTGCGACGAAGGTCGGCCACGACGAGGCCGATGCGAACGGCAACTACGGCGTTGTCGATCCGGACAACGTTGTCGGCGTTGTCATCTTCGCCGACGCCGGCCGCAGCGCTGGCGACGGACCGTTCATCGGTGCGGAAGACCCGTTCGCCAATCCGGACGGCTTCGATCAGAAATACCAGAACGGCAAGAACCCGACCTCGGGCAAGGGCGCGCTGCCAGGCACCAGCGGTGATTTCGGCGCCTTGAACGGCAAGATCGCATCTTTCTGCTCGGACGGCGACCTCACGTGTGCAGCGCCGGAGAACATCTCGCTGCTGCAGCTTGCTGTGAACGTCGGCAGGCAGATCAACGTCGACGCCCTCGAACGTGACGGACTCACTCCGGCAACCGGTCAGGACGTCGCTGTCACGATGGGCAAGATCGCGTTCGCTGCGTTCGCCGACATCGCTAACAACCCGAACTGGATGCAAAGCGACGAAACATTCCTCGACGTGCTGCTGAAGGTGTCCGATCCGGCCTACAAGCCGGGTGCGACGCCGCCGCCAGCGACCGACGCAAGCTCGATCTCGGCCGACGCGATGTCGCCGCTGGCCTACCTGCCGCAGAAGATCTTCAAGGAGATCATCGGGCTCGTCGTGACGAATCAGAACACGATTCCTGTCGTCATGAGCGATCCGTACAACACCACACTCGGCCCGAACCACTCCGGTCATCACTTCGACTACTGGCGTGACGCCAACCCGGAGACCGGAAAGCCGCTGACCTCGGCAGAATACGCCGCGGCATGGTTGACCGAACTTGCGAAGCAGGCACAGAACGGGGAGCCGGTCGACAAGTCCGTCAAGCCGTCGCAAGCATCGCTCGCCGCCGCACTGTCGCCGGAGGCCGAGACAACCACTTCGACCACAACGACAACAACGACGCCGGCCACCACAACGCCGGGAACCACAACCCCGTCGACAACTGCCCCGACCACAACCGAGGCACCGACGACCACGGAGTCCACCACCGCGCCGGCTACCACCACCGAGCCGGCCACGACGGAGCCGACCACTACAACCGAGGCTCCGACAGCGACGCCGACCACAACGACGGCGACGCCGACTCCGGTCAGCTGAGCTGGACCTTTTCAAGCACGCCTGTCGCGGGCCGGCCTCGGATCAATACTCCGAAGCCAGCTCGCGATAGTCGTTCCAGGAGGGCAGCGGCACACGCGCGATCGTCGTTTCGAGTCTGTCGAGGTAGTACTGCCAACGCGGTCCGATCTCGGCGACCTCGTTGGGATGCAGATGCCTGCGGACAACTTCCAACGTCGTGACGACGCCGACCTGATGCAGGTGCAGTTCGAGGATCGCACCGTCGAAGGTGACGTTCAGCTGATGCGGTGACGTGCAGGCATCGACGTGGACGTCCACCGTCTCGGTCCGACAGTCGTCGTTCGCGGTGATCCGAACATCGCCGGAGAACGGATCGCCTGTCATGGTGCCGAACCAAGCCTCGAGTCGATCGGGCTCGGTCAGGTAGGCCCACAGTTCGACGATCGGTAGCGCGAACCCGCGGACGAAATGCAGCAACACCAGATCGCTGCCTGCTTCGCGATCGTGCTCGGGCCGGACCTCGCCGATTGTCGATGTGGTGACCACGTCGGACTACCTCCGTCACTTGGAATGGGCAACTCTGCCGTGCGTCCATTCAACATCGAGCGCGGTCCACATGGAACCGATCGCGCAGACGCAACGTCCAACCATTCGAACGGGTAAGCAGCCCTGAGCTTCCCAGCAGCTGCAGTGAGAAGGTTGGCGACAGTGGACATTCATTCGGGAAACAGTCCGTCGGGATGCGGTACCTCGTGGCGGCGCGGCATGAAAGCACGTTCGCGGAACCGTCCAGCGATCCGAAGTGTGTGTGCCAGCGTCGACGGCGTCGAAAACGACAGGTCACTGCCGCGTGTGCGGCCCAAGGAAGACGACGATGCGCTGTAGGTGCCGACCTTGGTGAGCTTTACAGTGCTGAGGCTGCGGCTTCGTCGAGCAGCCAGACCGTTTTCTCGACACCTGTCGCGCCCGCCGACGGAATATCGACGGGATCCGCGCCGCCGATCGCTGCTGCTACCGCGTCGGCTTTCGCTGCGCCGGACACGATCAACCACACCTGCTTCGATCGACGAACTGCGGGCAGCGTCAACGTGATTCGGGTCGGTGGTGGCTTGGGGGAGTCCGTCACGGCGACGACGAGCTTCGCCGTCTCGCGAACCGCGTCGGTGTCGGGAAACAGTGAATTGATATGCCCTTCACCGCCCATGCCTAGCAGGTGGATGTCGAACGCCGGGAGCTGGCCGTCCGTCGAATTCGCCGCGAGGACGTCGACGTAGTTTCTGGCGGCCGCCTCCGGGTCGTCTCCGAAGTCGCCGTCCGACGCCGCCATCGGGTGGACGCGGGACGGATCGATACCGATGTGGTCGAGCAGTGCCTCGCGAGCTTGCAGGTCGTTGCGCTCGGGATCGGCAGCAGGGACGAAACGCTCGTCACCCCAATAGATGTCGACCTGGTGCCAATCGATAGATCCAGAGTCCTCGCGCAGCGCCTTCAGCAGTCCGATACCGGTGCCGCCGCCGGTCAGCACAACCGACGCCGAACCTCGTTCGGCCTGCGCTTGCTCCACCGCAGCGATGAATCTGCGTGCAGCGGCCGCAACCAGAGCATCGGTGTCGGCATACCGCTCGACCACGATCTCACTCATAGGTCACCAACTCCAAGCCTTCGAGTGCCGATTGGTAGATCTCGTCGGTGTCCAGCCTGCGCAGTTCTTCGGCGAGGCATTCGGAGGTTTCCCTGCGCGGCAACGCAAGTCGCTTGTCCGGTTGCCCGGTCCTGCCGAGTGTCGCGGTGCGGCCGGTCTGCGGTCGCGACAGGGTGATCGCGGTGTCGCCGCGTTGCAGTTCGACGTCGAGGTCGCCGACAAGCCGATTCACCGGGCACTGCAACCGAATTGCGAGCCAGCCTGCAAGAACGTCCAGCGCCGGTTCTTCGCGCAGTCCGGACACGGTCACCGATTCGACAGCGACGAACGGTGCTTCGTCGAGCGCCGCTGTGAGCAGCGCACGCCAGTAGGTGATACGCGCCCAGGCCAGATCGGCATCACCGGCTACGGACGACTCGCGCCGAGCCTTGATCGTCGCCATCGGGTCGTCGGCGAACGTCGCGTCCGTAATGCGGTGGGTTGCCAACTGTCCCACCGGATCTCGGGACGGTTCGACTGGCGCACCACGAGGCCACCACGCCACGACAGGAGTATCGGGGAGCAGGAACGGCGTGACGACGCTGGCTTCGTGCTGCGACAGCTCACCGCGCATCCGTAGGATCAGCACCTCGGACGCGCCTGCGTCGCCGCCGAGCCGAATCTGCGCGTCCAGTCGGTTGTCGGCGTCGCGATCGCCCCTGGCGAGGACGATGACGCGGCAGGGATGCTCCTTGCTCGCGTCGTTGGCGGCCTCGATCGCCTCTTCGGCCTCCGCGGTGTCCAACGTGCAGACCACGAGTGTCAGCACGCGGCCGAGCGTGACGGATCCGCTGTCCTCGCGCAATCGGATGAGCTTTTTGTTGATCGCACCCGTATCGGTATCGGCAATGTCGACAATCATGGTCGCCTCCACTCCCTTCCGGTGCGGGCAAGCATCTCCGTCGCCGAATCCGGACCCCAGCCACCCGACTCGTACTGCTCGGGACTACCGCCCGCAGCCCAGTGCTCCAGCACGGGATCCAGTATGCGCCAAGACAACTCGACCTCGGCATTGACGGGGAACAGCGACGGCACGCCGAGCAGGACGTCGAGAATCAGCCGCTCGTACGCCTCGGGAGAGGACTCGGTGAACGCTTCGCCGTAGCTGAAGTCCATGTTGACGTCGCGGACCTCCATGCCCGAACCAGGGACCTTGGAGCCGAACCGCAGCGTCACACCTTCGTCCGGCTGGACTCGGATGACAAGTGCGTTCTGGCCGAGTTCCTCTGTCATCGTCTGGTCGAACGGCAGATGCGGAGCGCGTTTGAACACGACGGCGATCTCGGTGACCCTGCGGCCCAACCGCTTTCCGGTGCGGAGATAAAACGGCACACCTGCCCAGCGGCGGGTATCAACTTCGAGGGTGATCGCCGCGTAGGTCTCCGTCGTCGACTCCTTGGAGAAGCCCTCCTCTTGCAGCAACCCGACGACGGGCTCGCTACCCTGCCAACCGGCCGCGTACTGGCCGCGCGCCGTCGTCTCGTCGAGTGGCTCGACGACTTTGGTTGCCGAGAGGACCTTGATCTTCTCGGTCTGCAACTCTGCCGGGTTGAAGCTGATCGGCTCTTCCATCGCGGTGAACGCGAGCAATTGCAGCAGATGATTCTGAATCACGTCGCGAGCGGCACCGATGCCGTCGTAGTAGCCACCGCGACCGCCGAGACCGATGTCCTCGGCCATGGTGATCTGGACGTGGTCGACGTAGTGCGCGTTCCAGATCGGGTCGAACAACTGGTTGGCGAAACGCAACGCCAAGATGTTCTGAACCGTCTCTTTGCCGAGGTAGTGATCGATGCGAAATACGGTGTGCTCGGGGAAGACTCGGTTGACGACCTTGTTGAGTTCTTTCGCGCTGGCAAGGTCGTGACCGAACGGCTTCTCGATGACGACCCGGCGCCACTGCCCGTCGGCAGGCTTGGCCAGACCTGACTTCGACAGTTGTTCGAGCACAACAGGAAACGCGCCAGGCGGGATCGAGAGGTAGAACGCATGGTTACCACCCGTGCCGCGCTCTTCGTCGAGTGTTGCGAGCGTCGTCGCCAGGTTCTCGAAGCCGGCGTCGTCCTCGAACGTGCCCTGCACGAACCGAATTCCTTCGGAAAGTCGGTCCCACACCTCCTGCCGGAACGGTGTGCGAGCGTGCTTCTTCACGGCCTCGAGCACGATCGCTGCGAAGTCCTCGTGCTCCCAGTCCCGGCGAGCGAAACCGATCAACGCGAAGCCGGGGGGTAGCAGCCCCCGGTTCCCGAGGTCGTAGATCGCCGGCATCAACTTCTTGGTCGCGAGATCGCCAGTGACGCCGAAAATGACGACGCTGCACGGACCTGCGATGTGCGGAACGCGTTTGTCTCGTTCGTCCCGAAGGGGATTCACCCAGTCGGCACCGCTCGCCGAGTCGGTCACAGCTCAGCTTTTGTTCGCTGCTTGCAACTGTTCCTCGGTGGCGTCGAGTAGTTCCTTCCACGACTTCGTGAACTTGTCGACGCCCTCGGTCTCGAGGACGCGGAACACGTCGGGAAGGTCGATGCCTGCTGCAGAAAGCTGGTCGAACACCTTCTGGGCCTTGCCTGCCTTGTTGCTGACCGTGTCGCCCGTGATGTTCGCGTGGTCGGCGACGGCTTCGAGGGTCTTCTCCGGCATGGTGTTGACCGTGTTCGGGGCAACGAGGTCGGTGACGTACATGACGTCGGAGTAGTCCGGGTTCTTGACACCCGTCGATGCCCACAGGGGGCGCTGCCGGTTGGCTCCGACTGCCTGGAGCTCGGTGAAGCGGTCACCGGTCTCGAACACGTTCTGGTAGGCGTCGTACGCCAATACGGCATTGGCAACGCCGGCTTTGCCACGAAGCGCAAGTGCTTCGTCGGAGCCGTCCTTGTCCAGGCGCGCATCGATTTCGGAGTCGACGCGCGAGACGAAGAACGATGCGACCGAGTGGATCTTGGTCAGGTCGCGTCCCGCCTCCTTGGCAATTTCGAGGCCTTCGAGGTAGGCGTCCATGACGAGTCGGTACCGCTCGACGGAGAAGATCAGCGTGACGTTGACACTGATGCCCTCGCCGATCGTCTTCGCGATGGCGGGCAGGCCTGCCTCCGTTGCCGGGATCTTGATCAGCAGGTTGGGCCGATCCACGATCTTCCACAACTCGATGGCCTGGGCCGCCGTCTGGTCGGTCTCGAACGCGAGGTACGGATCGACCTCGATCGACACCCGGCCGTCGACGCCGCCACTCGATTCGTAGACCGGAAGGAAGATGTCGCACGCGTCGCGCACATCGTCGGTGGTGATGGTGCGAATCGTCGCGTCGACGTCTGCACCACGAGCAGCGAGCTCGTTGACCTGGTCCTGGTAGGCCTCGCCCTTGCTGAGCGCGGCCTGGAAGATGCTGGGGTTGGTCGTCACGCCGACCACGCTGCGCGTGTTGATCAGTTCGACAAGGTTGCCGGACTGGATGCGAGTGCGCGAGAGGTCGTCGAGCCAGACGGAAACGCCTGCGGCGGAAAGCTTTTCGAGGTTGGCATTCTGAGTCACTGTGCTATCCCTTCACGGAGGTGAGCGAGCGCTGTGCTGCCGCGACGACGGCTTCGGGGGTGAACCCGTACTCGCGGAACAGAACCTTGTAGTCGGCGGATTCGCCGAAGTGCTCCAGCGAGACGGTCTCGCCGTAGCCTCCGACAATCTTGTGCCACGGCATTGCTATACCCGCTTCGACCGAAACTCGAGCCTTCACCGTGGGGGGCAAAATTTGATCTTTGTAGTTCTGGTCCTGGCTCTCGAACCACTCGACGCATGGCATCGATACGACACGGGTGCCGATGCCCTGAGCTTCGAGCGTCTCGCGCGCGGCAACCGCAAGCTGCAGTTCAGAACCGGTCGCGACGATGATGACCTCGGGAGCTGCCGTCGACGCATCGACGAGGACGTAACCGCCCTTGGCGACACCTTCGGCACTCGTGCCCTCGAGAATCGGAATGTTCTGGCGGGTGAGGATCAGACCGACCGGGCCCGAGCTACTGCTCTTGGCGATCACGGCTTTCCAGGCGAACGCGGTCTCGTTGGCGTCGCCGGGGCGAACCACACTGAGGTTCGGGATCGCACGCAATGCCGCGAGGTGCTCGATCGGCTGGTGGGTCGGACCGTCTTCGCCGAGCCCGATGGAGTCGTGGGTCCACACGTAGATCGGATCGATGTCCATCAGCGACGCGAGCCGGACTGCCGGCCGCATGTAGTCGCTGAACTGCAGGAACGTGCCACCGTATGCGCGGGTCGGGCCGTGCATCACGATGCCGCTCAGGATCGCGCCCATGGCGTGCTCGCGAATACCGAAATGCAGGGTGCGGCCGTACGGCGTCGCGTTCCAGTCCTTCGTCGCGATCGATACCGGCCCGAACGAGTCGGCACCCTTGATCGTCGTGTTGTTGCTGCCTGCGAGGTCGGCCGAGCCGCCCCACAGTTCGGGCAGTACCGGTCCGAGTGCGTTGAGCGTCTCGCCCGATGCGGAGCGGGTCGCGACGTCCTTGCCGCCGACCTCCCACGACGGCAGACCATCGGCCCAGCCCTGTGGCAGGTCGTCGCTGGTCAGCCGGTCGAGGAGCTTCTTACGCTCGGGCTCACGTGCCGCCCACGCATCGAAGTCGACGTCCCAGGCCTCGTGCGCCTTGCGGCCGCGTTCCTGCAAGCCGCGGGTGTGCTCGATGACCTCGTCGGTCACCTCGAAGTTCTTCTCCGGATCGAAGCCGAGAATCTTCTTGGTTGCAGCGACCTCGTCCGCGCCGAGCGCCGAGCCGTGCACACCGCCGGTGTTCTGCTTGGTCGGCGCTGGGAAACCGATGATCGTGCGGACGATGATGATCGACGGTTTATCGAGAACGGCTTTGGCGGCTTCCGTCGCCTCTTCGATCGCGGTCACGTTCTCGCCACCCTCCACGACCTGGACGTGCCAGCCGTAGGCCTCGTAGCGCTTCGCGGTGTCTTCGCCGAGCGCGATGGTGGTGTCGTGCTCGATCGAAATCTTGTTGTCGTCGTAGAACAGGATCAGGTTGCCGAGTTCCTGTACGCCGGCGAGCGAGGACGCCTCCGAGGTGATGCCCTCCTCGATGTCGCCGTCGGATGCGATCACGTAGATGTAGTGGTCGAACGGGCTCTCGCCCCACGCGGGTTCGGGATCGAAGAGGCCACGCTCGCGGCGCGACGCCATCGCCATGCCGACCGCGGATGCCAGACCCTGCCCCAGCGGACCGGTCGTGATCTCGACGCCCTGGGTGTGGCGGAACTCGGGATGGCCCGGTGTCTTCGACTTCCAGGTCCGCAGTGCTTCGATGTCGGCCAGCTCGAGCCCGAAACCGCCGAGGTAGAGCTGGATGTAGAGGGTGAGGCTCGAGTGACCACACGACAGCACGAATCGGTCGCGACCGATCCAGTGTGTGTCGGTCGGGTCGTGGCGCATCACACGCTGAAAGAGCGTGTAGGCCAACGGCGCAAGGCTCATTGCGGTACCAGGATGACCGTTGCCGACCTTCTGCACGGCGTCCGCGGCAAGAACCCTCGCGGTGTCGACGGCCCTGGTATCCAAGTCGGTCCAGTCCGAGGGGTGATTCGGCTGGGTGAGAACACGGATGTCGTCTGTGATCGACACGAGCAGAAGTCTCCTGACATTCGATTGCGAAAGGTGTGGCGAAAGGTGTTGTGAGCGACGTGACTGGTACTCGAAGTGTGGGACTGCCGGATTGACACAACCTTAGTTCGATCCGACCCTAACGTCCGCTCATCTATGCAATCCGTGCGGCTCGATCGGTCGACTCCGACCTGCGGCAGCACCCGACGAAACGGTCACGTTGGGGGTTCGGCGATGGACCACCTCTCCCGGCGTCTACCATCTTGCGTAGTAGCTGCGTCGTGCGAAGGTCCGCGCGCTGCGTCGACATGGCCGATTTTCATGCGAATGCGTGTGGTGCGAGGAGCGATAGTGCGGATAGGGCAACAGCCGAGCGGACATGGCCTCGGCGGCCCGGCTCCCACCGAACCGGTCCCCGCCGAGGGCGTCGCGCCGCGATCGTCGATCCTCACCAAGCCCATTTTCGCGAAGCCGATGGCTTATATCGCGTTGACGAAGCCCCGTGTGATCGAGTTGTTGCTGGTCGCGACGATTCCCACGATGCTGCTCGCGCAGCGTGGGACCGTCGACATCACGCTGATCCTCAGCACACTCTTCGGCGGCTGGATGGGCGCGGCAAGCGCCAACACACTCAACTGCGTCGCCGATGCCGACATCGACAAGCTGATGAAGCGCACCGAACGCAGGCCGCTGGCCCGCGCGGCGGTGCCGACGTCGCATGCATTCGTTTTCGGTGTCGTCCTCGGACTCGGGTCGTTCGCGTGGCTGTGGTGGGCGGCAAACCTGCTCAGCGGTCTGCTCGTCGTCGGAACGATCCTCTTCTACGTCTTCGTCTACACCCTCGGTCTCAAGCGCCGGACCTCGCAGAACGTGGTCTGGGGCGGCGCTGCCGGATGTATGCCGGTGCTCGTCGGCTGGTCTGCGGTCACCGGCACGATCGGCTGGCAGTCCCTCGTCTTGTTCGCAGTCATCTTCTTCTGGACGCCACCGCACACATGGGCTCTCGCGATGCGCTACAAGGAGGACTACAAAGCAGCGGGTGTGCCGATGCTGCCGGTAGTCGCGACCGAAGAGAAGGTCACCAAGCAGATCGTCGTCTACACCTGGCTGACGGTGTTCGCAACGATCGCCCTGATACCTGCGACCGGAGTCGTCTACGCAGCCGTCGCCGTCGCGGCCGGTGCCTGGTTCCTGCTTATGGCGCACCAGCTCTACGCGGGTGTCCGGCGCGGCGAGTCGGTCAAGCCGCTCAAACTCTTCCTGCAGTCCAACAACTACCTTGCGATCGTCTTCTGCGGCCTTGCCGTCGATTCCGTCCTCGGTTGGACGACGGTCGGCAGCATCCTCGGGTGATGCGCATCCTCGGATGATGCGCGACCTGCTCGCCGACTAGGGGAGCAGGACGATCGACCCGGTGGTCTTGCGACCTTCCAGATCACGGTGTGCGGTCGCGGCGTCCGCAAGCGTATAGGTTGCACCGATGGTGATCTGCAGCGATCCGTCGGCGATCGCAGCGAAGACTTCGCCACTTCGCCACAGCAGTTCCTCGCGGTCGCGGGTGAAGTGAACCAAGGTCGGCCTGGTCAGATACACCGACCCCGCCGGATTGAGCCGCTGCGGGTCGAACGGTGGGACGGGTCCGCTCGCGGCACCGAACAGCGCCAGAGTCCCGCGAATTCGCAGTGCCGCCAGGCTCGACTCGAACGTTGCGGCGCCGACACCGTCGTACACGGCCGCAACACCCTCACCGTCGGTGATGTCACGCACCTGTGCGGCGAGCTCGTCGCCGTAGCGGACCACCTCGGCAGCGCCCGCAGCACGCGACAGCGCTTCTTTGTCGTCGGTCGACACCGAGGTGATCACACGCACACCGCGGGCTGCCGCGAGCTGGGTGAGGATCAGACCGACACCGCCTGCGCCGGCATGCACGAGCACCCAGTCCGCGGGCTGCGCGTTGTAGACCGAATTCAGTAGGTAGTGGGCGGTCATGCCCTGCAGCAGCGCGGATGCGGCTTCGGGTGCCTCGACGCCCGCGGGTACCGGCACAGCGCGTTCGGCGTCCACCGCAACCTTCTCGGCGTAGCTGCCCTCGGCTGACGCCCATGCGACATGATCGCCGACAGCAAATCCGCTGACCTGATCGCCGACCTGCTCGACGACACCGGTGCCCTCAGCGCCGGGGACGTACGGCACCGGACGCGGGTATGCGCCCGTTCTGAAGTAGGTGTCGATGAAGTTCACGCCGACCGCTTCGGTCCGCACGAGGAGCTGACCTGGGGTGATCTCGGGATCCGGGACGTCGGTCAGCTGGAGTACTTCGGGTCCACCGTGCTGGTTCACCTGTATAGCGCGCATGGCCCTCATTTCTACACCTGCACAGCTCGCCAGTATTGTTCGACGTATGACGACCGATGCCGCTCAGACCGACGTCAAGGTTCCTGCCCACGTCCGGAAGTCGATCGAGAAGTTCCTGACCGATCACGGTGACGCCGCGAGTGCCGTCCTGCAGCCGGTCGGGCGCGTCGGCGTGCGAATCACCCTCGTCGGTGCCGACGGGATCCTCGGCGACCAGATGGTCGCCGACCTGCCGACCGCCAAGGCTGTGGTCGAGAGCTTCGACGCCATCACGGTCTCGGAGTGGGACCGCGAACTGACCTCGATCGTCACGCCTCGGGTCGGACACTGGAAGAAGATGGCGGGTTGGGTCGCGAATCAGACGCGATTCCCCAAGGCGCGCAACGAGGTCTGATCGACCCACGGTGCGAACCGCGGTCGCAGCAGGTGTGCTACTCGTTGCGATCTGCGTGGTGCTCACGTGGTTGCCGGCGGGTGTGGGGTTACCGCTCGATCGGCTACCTGTCGTCGCGCAGCTGACCGCCTTCCGCGTTCATATTGCGGTGCTTGCGGTTGCCGCGGCCGTCGTTATCGTGTTCGTTCGCCCCTGGTTAGCGGTGTTGCTCGGCGTTGTCGGATCGATATCCGTCGCGACGGTATTCCCTCAGTCCACGGGCCCGATTGGAACAGGTGTAGCAAACCTGCGGGTGCTGACTGTCAACGTCGGCGCCGATGCGGCGCACGTCGAGCCGCTTGTCGACCTGATCGCGCAGTTCCAACCGGACGTGATCGCCATGCCCGAAGCGTCTGCGGCGTACGCACGTGAAATCGCGCGTCTTGTCGGCCCTGGCTTCGATGTCTTCGACGACACGATCGGCACGCGTTCGGTTGCTACGGCGGGCGCGACGTCGTTGTTGATCCGCTCGTCGCTGCGACCGGCAGTGCCCGTGGCACGGTTGCCGCTCAGTCTCGGGACGGTCACCGCGACCGTCACCGTAGCGGGTCAGGCGGTGAATGTGCATGCGGTACATCCGAATTCGCCGAATCTGGGGTCCGAGGCGACCTGGGACGCAGACCTGGCCGCGTTGGTCTCGCCATGCCGGAGCGACAGTCCGACGGTTATCGCGGGCGATTTGAATGCCACCTTCACCCACTCGCGGTTCCGGGAACTGATCGGATCCGGGTGCAGGGCAAGTGGGGGAACTCTCAGCAGGCTCACCGGGAGTTGGCCGACCTCGGTACCTGCTTGGCTCGGAGTGCGGCTGGATCAGGTGCTGACGGCGGGTCCATCGATAGTCTCGACCGAGGTGTGGACCGTCGACGTGTCAGGCGGACAACACCGCGCGGTCATCGCTGACCTGGTGGTCGGTTGACGCCGCCCTACGGCTACGCCCACTTGCCCATAGCGCTGCCGTCGCTGCCGTGCACGCGCCGGCACCGCCGACGTGAACGGCGACCAGTGCGGCGGGTACGTCCGTGAAGTACTGGACGACGCCGACCGCCCCCTGCGCGACTACGACGGCAATGACGACCTTGACTCGGGTCAGCACCGCTTTCGGTGCGCGCACGGCGTACAGCCCGAAGGCAAGCCCGATCACAAGGGCCAGATAGCCGATCACCAACTGCGCGTGTAGGTGGACGAGCGTCACGATCTCGATCTCGAGCCGTGGCACCGTGCGTTCGAGGCTCTTGTCGCCCGCATGCGGACCCGCACCGGTGACCAACGTGCCCGCGACGAGCGTGCCTGCGAGCGCGACGCCGGACAGCGCGGTGAGCCAACGCAGGGGAGCGGGGACGACCGCGACGGGTTCGGCGTCGTCGTCTTCGGTGATCTTGGCGTAGAGCAGCACCGCAAGCCACACCATGGCCATCGACGCGATCAGGTGCACGGCAACGGTCCACCAGAGCAGCCCGGTGCGAACCGTGATGCCGCCGATGATCGCCTGAACCACAGTTCCGCCCGGCATCAACCACGCGAACACGATCACTTCGCGTCGGCGTCGGGCCCGCGTCACCGCGAGGACAACCGCTGCGGCGGCGAGGACGACGACGAAGGTCAGCATGCGGTTGCCGAACTCGACGGCTTGGTGCAGCACCGCGACCTCGGAAACCCCGATGGGGGTGAAGCTGCCGGGGAAACACTGTGGCCAGGTGGGGCAACCGAGTCCCGATGCGGTCACACGGACGACAGCGCCGGTGACGGCGATGCCTGCCTGGGTCAGGATGACGCCGAGCGCGATCGCGCGCTGCACCCGAAGCGAGGGGAGCGGTAGACGATCGACAAGGCCGAGATAGCCGCGATAGAGCACGCCTCGATGGTAGCCGCGGAGCGGCCTCTAGGTGAACTTGAAGGTTTTGGTCGCCAGATAGCCGCACACAGCGGCCCAGACAGCGAGGACGGCTACGCCGAACCAATCGACGGACCCGACCAGCGCTGCTTTGAGCGTCTCGGCGAGGGCGCCGGACGGGATGAGTCTCGCTATGAGACGAAGTACTTCGGGCAGGTCGTCGGACGCGAAGACGACGCTGCCGATACCGAGCATGATGAACCACAGGATGTTTGCGAGCGCGAGGACGATCTCGGCCTTGAGCGTGCCGCCGAGCAGGAGTCCCATCGCGGCGAACGTGACCGTTCCGAGCGCGATGATCACCGCACCGAGTGCAAGTCCGCCGATGCCGGGTCGCCAGCCGAGACCGAAGCCGATCGCCCCGATCAGCACCGCTTGCAGGGCGACCACGATCACCACGGCAGCACTCTTGCCTGCGATGATTCCCCACTTGGGCAACGCGGTCGCGCCGAGTCTCTTGAGCGCGCCGTAGCGCCGATCGAAGCCGACCGCAATCGCCTGCCCGGTGAACGCGGTCGACATGACCGCAACCATCATCACCGCCGGCACGACCGAGTCGACGCGATGTTCGCCGAGGTCGCCGACCGGGAGTAGGCACAGCCCGATCAGCAGTGTGATCGGTATGAACATCGTCAACAGAAGTTGTTCGCCGTTGCGCAACAACAGGATCAGCTCGAGCCTGGTTTGCGCGACGAGCATCCGCAGCGGCGCGTTCGGGCGCGGGTCGGGGGTGAAAGTTCCCGGCGTGAAGCGATTCGTCACCCGCGCAACTCCCGTCCGGTCAATTCGAGGAAGACGTCTTCGAGCCGACGCTGATCGACTCGCAGGTCGGTGGCAAGGACACCGATTCGGGCGCACCACGCGGTGACCGTCGCCAAAACCTGAGGATCGATCTCGCCTTCGAGGAGGTAGGAACCCGGTGACGTCTCTCGCGGCGAAAAGCCTTCCGGCAGAGCGGTTACCAGCAATGAAAGGTCGAGATTGGCTGGTGCGGTGAACCGCAACTGGCCCTCGGCGCCACGCTTCGTGAGTTCCGAAGGGGTGCCGGATGCCACGATCTTGCCGTGATCGATGATCACCAGCTCGTCGGCGAGTTGCTCGGCTTCGTCCATCATGTGTGTGGTCAACAGAACCGAAACACCGTCTCGCCGTAGCGAATCGATCAACTCCCAGACCATCAACCGCGCTTGCGCGTCGAGGCCGGCGGTCGGTTCGTCGAGAAACACCAACTCGGGTCGACCGACGAGGGCGCACGCAAGCGCGAGCCGCTGCTGCTGGCCGCCGGACAATCGTCGGTACGGGGTCTTCGTCGTGTCCTGCAGACCAAGCGTTCGCAGCAGCCAGTCGGGATCGAGCGGATTCGCCGAGTAGGACGCGACGAGTGCCAACATTTCCCCCGCGCGCGAACCTGGATAGGCGCCGCCGCCCTGCAGCATCACGCCGATTCGAGATCGCACCGATGCGGACTCCCGGATCGGGTCGAAGCCGAGGACGCGCACCGAACCGGCGTCAGGTGTGACGAACCCTTCGCACATTTCGACCGTCGTCGTCTTGCCCGCGCCGTTCGGACCGAGCAGGGCGAGAACCTGCGAGCGTTGGACGACAAGATCGAGGCCGTCGACGGCGGCTACCGAGCCGAATGCCTTGACGACGCCGTCGAGGCGCACCGCTGGCTGGTTGGTCACGAGGATTCAGCGTAAGCGTCGCGATCGGCCGGTGCCGTCGGTGCCCCCGCCTCCGCGCGCCACGGCAGGATCTTCCGCGTAACCAGAATCACAGTGCCGCAGACCAGGATTGTCGCGATTGCCGCTTCGACGATTTGGAACGGCTCGACCTTTGCGCCGGTCGGCATAAGAATCACGCTGACAACACACGAGAACGCGATCGTCGGTATGCGGAACGCCGGTCGTGTCGCCCATGCGGCAAGAGGTGTCACCGCCCACAGCAGGTACCACGGCTGCACGACGGGGAAGAGCAGCACTATCGCGCCGAGTGCGACGCCCAGCGCACCCATCGGATGCAATCGACCTGTATAGACCGCGATCAGCATGCGAACGGCGATGAATGCCGCCGTGAGCGCCGCGATCGGTCGGGTGATCGACAGCACGGCGGTCGTGTGGTCGCCGAGTCCGAGCAGCACGCCGCCGAACCCGGTGAAGATGCCGAGCGTCGTCGGCAGCGACATCCAACTGCGGACCGCATTGGCCGTGCCGAGGGTATTCACCCAGCCGAATCCGAGTCCGCTCGCGAACGCGACGATCAGCGTGACCGTCAGCGCGACGACTCCGGTCAGGGCTGTGGCTTTGACGAGGGCCCGGAACGTGCCGCCCCAGCGTCTGGTGAGGGCCATCCAGACGAACCCGAGCGCGATCAACGACGGGATCTTGATCGTCGAAGACATGGTGATCACCGCGCAGCCCGCAACGAGCAGCGCAAGGTTCCAGCCTCGTAAGGGGTCGGTGTTCTCGATCGCGCGCATCGCGAGTTCGAGACCGGCGAGCATAAGCCCGAGCATCAGAGCCTCGTTGTGTACACCGGCGACCAGGTGAAACAGCAGCAGCGGGTTCGCTGCGCCCAGCCAGAGTGCGCTCACGCTGGCCACGCCGCAGCGGCGTGCGAGTCGAGGCAGCGCCCAGACGATGAGGGCGACGCCGCCGAGTGCGAGCACGCGATGCAGCCACACTCCCGCGACGATGTTGTCGCCAGCGATCGACGAGATGCCGCGTCCCATCCACAGAAACAGCGGACCGTAGGGCGCGGGCGTCGACTGCCAGATATTCGGCACGCTGTTCGTCAGCACATGGTCGAGCCCGAGGGCGGGCCGTGGTCCGAGTTCGTACGGATCGAGCCCACGGTGGGCGATCTCGCTCTGGGCGAGGTAGGAGTACACGTCCTGGCTGAACATCGGTGGCGCCACGGACAGCGGAAGAATCCACAGGAGCAAGGTGCGATCGAGTTGCGACCGGCTCAGCCGACGCGCGACACCACCATCGCGAGCTCGTCCGATCGCGAACCGACCGAGCAAGAGCCACGCCAGTACGACTGTGACGGTTCCGGTCATGGTCAGCGTCAGGCCTGCCGCCCCGAGGCGGGCGGGCAGACCGAGAATTCGTAGACCCTGAGTGGGGTTCTGGTGGACCGGCTGGGCGCCGAAGCCGAGCGCACCGATCGCCATCAGCACAGCGCCGGTCGTTCCCATGAGCCGGACGTAGCGCAGTTGTCGCGTTTCGGCGGCGTTGAGCCCCGGCGCTTCGGCTTCGTCACCGTGCAATACCGCGACGGAGTGGTCGGGTGTCGGCGAGTCGAGACCGAGAGCGCGTCGTCCGAGATCGATGGATCGCCTCACCACCGAGTGGTTCGCGCTCTTTCGATCTGGCGTCACGAATGGAAGCGTAGCTATTGGACGGCCGAAGTCGGGTCAGGACCCTGGTCGGACGCAGTTTCGGTGCTGTGTGGCACGGCTCTCACCGGACCGGGCAGGTTTGTCAGGGCACCCTTGCTAGACCGGTCAGGCTAATTCCGTCACACTGGTGTTGTGAAAACTATCGGCACGCCGACGAATGTCGACGAAGGGGCAGGCAGCAACGCCATGTCCGCTTCGGTCGAGCCCGTCGCGCACGCCGGTGGTGTCTCGGTCAGTGTCGCAGTGTCACACGACGGCCACACCCGTGCGGCGATCGTTCGGCTGCTGCTCGAAGAGGGCCCGATCACGGCAACTGCTATCGGTACGAAGTTGGAGCTGACAGCAGCGGGGGTCCGTCGACACCTCGATGCTCTCATCGAAGCAGGCGAGGCACGCGCCGCGACGTCTGCCAGTTGGCAGCAACGTGGCCGTGGCAGGCCTGCGAAGCAATACCAGCTGACTCCCGCCGGACGCGGCAAGCTCGGTCATGCATACGACGATCTGGCAGGCGCCGCGATGCGGCAGTTGCGAGAAATCGGTGGGCAGTCCGCCATCGAGGAGTTCGCGCGCAAGCGAGTGGCCGCCATCGTCGCAGGCGTCGATCCGGCTGCCGACCGTGACACCGAAGCGCTGACCGACAAGGCCGAAGAGATTGCCGACGTGTTCACCTCGGCAGGCTTCGCGGCAACGACCCGCAAGGTCGGCAACGGTGTGCAGATCTGCCAGCATCATTGCCCGGTGTCGCATGTCGCCGAGGAATTTCCCGAACTGTGCGATGCCGAATTGCACGCCTTCAGGAATTTGCTCGGCACCCACGTTCAGCGTCTCGCGACGATCGCCAACGGCGACTGCGCATGTACGACCCACGTACCACTCACCCCGCCGGTGTCTGCGAAGACGGCGTCGGGATAGCTCCACAGCTCCAAAGCCGATGCCCAGCCCTGCATCGGCACGCACAAGACTCCGGAAGGAGCTCGAATGACTGTCACAGACCAGGTGACGCCGACGGAACCGTTGACTCAGGCGGAGACCATCGCGTCGCTGGGCAATTACGGCTACGGCTGGGCGGATTCAGACGTTGCAGGCGCCAGCGCCAAGCGCGGTATCTCCCCGGCTGTCGTCGCGGACATCTCGGCAAAGAAGAGCGAGCCCGAGTGGATGCTCGAGGCGCGCCTCAAGGCGTTGCGCACGTTCGAGCGCAAGCCGATGCCGAATTGGGGTTCCGACCTGAGTGGCATCGATTTCGACAACATCAAGTATTTCGTGCGCTCCAGTGAGAAGCAGGCCGCGACCTGGGACGATCTGCCCGAAGACATCAAGAACACCTACGACAAGCTGGGCATCCCCGAGGCGGAGAAGCAGCGCCTGGTCTCCGGCGTCGCCGCACAGTACGAGTCCGAGGTCGTCTACCACTCGATCCGTGAGGATCTCGAGCAGCAGGGCGTGCTCTTCCTCGACACAGACACGGCACTGAAGGAGCAGCCAGAGCTGTTCCGCCAGTACTTCGGAACGGTGATCCCCGCAGGCGACAACAAGTTCTCGGCGCTGAACACCGCGGTGTGGTCGGGTGGCTCGTTCATCTATGTCCCGCCGGGCGTGCACGTCGACATCCCGCTGCAGGCCTACTTCCGGATCAACACCGAGAACATGGGCCAGTTCGAGCGGACGCTCATCATCGTCGACGAGGGTGCCTACGTGCACTACGTCGAGGGTTGTACCGCGCCGATCTACAAGTCCGACTCGCTGCACTCCGCGGTTGTCGAGATCATCGTGAAGAAGGGTGGCCGCTGCCGGTACACCACGATTCAGAACTGGTCGAACAACGTCTACAACCTCGTTACCAAGCGCGCGAAGGCCGAAGCAGGCGCGACGATGGAGTGGATCGACGGCAACATCGGCTCCAAGGTGACCATGAAGTACCCGGCCGTCTGGATGACCGGTGAGCATGCGCACGGCGAGGTGCTCTCCGTTGCGTTCGCAGGCGAAGGCCAGCACCAGGACACCGGCGCGAAGATGCTGCACCTGGCGCCGCACACCACGTCGACGATCGTCAGCAAGTCGGTCGCTCGCGGCGGTGGCCGCGCGTCCTACCGCGGTCTCGTGCAGGTCAACAAGGGCGCCTACGGCTCGCGGTCGACCGTGAAGTGCGACGCACTGCTCGTCGACACGATCAGCCGAAGCGACACCTACCCGTACGTCGACATCCGTGAGGACGACGTCACGATGGGTCACGAGGCGACGGTGTCGAAGGTCAGCGACGACCAACTGTTCTACCTGATGAGCCGCGGCATGAGCGAGGACGAGGCGATGGCAATGGTCGTGCGTGGCTTCGTCGAGCCGATCGCCAAGGAACTGCCGATGGAATACGCACTCGAGCTGAACCGCTTGATCGAGCTGCAGATGGAAGGGTCGGTCGGTTGAGTTCCGAAAATACCGTTACGGACAACGTGATCTCGGCGGTCGTCGGCGAGAACCCCGTCAAGCCCGTACAGAATCCCGGAGCCGGCGCAGCGACCAACAAGGGCGAGGTGTTCACCTCGTTCGATGTCGAACAGTTCGAGGTGCCGTCCGGTCGTGACGAAGCGTGGCGGTTCACACCGATTCGTCGTCTCCGTGGCCTGCACGACGGCACAGCGGTAGCCAGCGGCTCGGCAACTGTCGAGATCGCCGGTGCCGGTAGCGATGTCACGGTCGAGACCGTCGGTCGCGACGACGTTCGCCTCGGTAAGGCGGGCGTTCCTGCGGATCGTGTTGCTGCACAGGCTTACTCGGCTTTCGAAACTGCGACTATCGTCAGCGTCGGTGCCGAGGTCGAGGTTGCCGATCCCGTGGTTCTCACGATCACCGGACCCGGCGAGGGCAATGTCGCCTACGGGCACACCCAGATTCGTCTCGCAAACTTCGCGTCGGCGACCGTCGTCATCGATCAGCAGGGCAGCGGCACGTATGCCGAAAACGTCGAATTCGTCCTCGGTGACAGTGCGAAGCTGACCGTCGTCGTGGTGCAGGACTGGAACGACGACGCCGTGCATCTCACGGCGCATCACGCCTCGCTCGGTCGCGATGCAGTGCTTCGTCATACCGCGGTCACCCTCGGCGGTGATCTGGTTCGCCTCACCGCGACCGTCAACTACAAGGGACCCGGCGGCGACGCCGAACTTCTCGGTCTCTACTTCGCCGATGCAGGCCAGCATTTCGAACAGCGACTGCTCGTCGATCACTCGCAACCGCAGTGCAAGTCCCGCGTCACGTACAAGGGTGCGCTGCAAGGTGATCCGAAGTCCGGCAAGCCGGATGCGCACACCGTGTGGGTCGGCGATGTGTTGATTCGCGTCGCGGGCGAAGGCACGGACACGTTCGAGCTGAACCGCAACCTCGTGTTGACCGACGGCGCCCGTGCCGACTCGGTTCCGAACTTGGAAATCGAGACCGGTGAGATCGCCGGAGCCGGACACGCAAGTGCCACGGGAAGATTCGACGACGAGCAGCTGTTCTACCTACGTGCGCGAGGCATCCCCGAGGATCAGGCACGCAGGCTCGTTGTCAGAGGCTTCTTCCACGAAATCATCAACAAGATCGCGGTCGAAGAGATCCGCGAACGGCTCGAGGCGGCGATCGAGCTCGAACTCGCCGCTGTCGGTGCTTGAGACTTACCAGGTAAAGGACCCTTTTCTTATGACAACGCTTGAAGTTAAAGACCTGCACGTCGAGGTTGCGAATCCGGACGCCAACGGCGAACCGATTCACATTCTCAAAGGTGTGGACCTGACCATCAGCTCGGGTGAGACCCACGCGATCATGGGCCCGAACGGTTCCGGCAAGTCGACGCTGTCCTACGCGATCGCAGGCCACCCGAAGTACACGGTGACACAGGGGACCATCACCCTCGACGGCGAAGACGTCCTCGAGATGTCGGTCGACGAGCGGGCGCGCGCAGGACTTTTCCTGGCGATGCAGTACCCGGTCGAGGTGCCCGGTGTGTCGATGTCGAACTTCCTTCGCACGGCTGCGACCGCGGTTCGCGGCGAAGCGCCCAAGCTGCGGCACTGGGTGAAAGAAGCCAAGCAGGCGATGAGCGAGCTCGAGATCGATCCCTCGTTCGGCGAGCGCAACGTCAACGAAGGCTTCTCCGGTGGTGAGAAGAAGCGCCACGAAATTCTGCAGCTCGGCTTGCTCAAGCCGAAGATCGCGATTCTCGACGAGACCGATTCCGGCCTCGACGTCGACGCTCTGCGCATCGTGAGCGAAGGCGTCAACCGCTACAAGGAACGCGAGAACGGTGGCGTCCTGCTGATCACTCACTACACGCGGATCCTCCGCTACATCAAGCCGGACTTCGTGCACGTCTTCATCAACGGTCGCATCGTCGAGCAGGGCGGAAGCGAACTGGCCGACGAGCTCGACGCCAACGGCTACGACCGCTTCACCGCGGCATCGACGGCATCAGCAGGAGCGTAGGTCCATGACGGTCGTAGCCGAGACACGCGACATCACTCGGGTTCGGGACGACTTCCCGATCCTGAGCCGGACCGTGCGCGACGGAAAACCGTTGGTGTACTTGGATTCCGGTGCGACGTCGCAGCGTCCCGTGCAGGTTCTCGATGCCGAGCGCGAGTTCCTCACGACGAGCAACGCGGCCGTCCACCGTGGCGCACACCAGTTGGCCGAAGAGGCAACCGACGCCTACGAAGGAGCGCGCGAGGACATTGCGCGCTTCGTCGGCGTCGACGTCGGTGAAATCGTGTTCACGAAGAACGCGACCGAATCCCTCAACGTCGTCACGTATTCGTTCTCCGACGAGCGGTTCCCGTACGTGCTCGGGCCAGGCGACGAAATCGTCATCACCGAACTCGAACATCACGCGAATCTCGTTCCGTGGCAAGAACTTGCGCGTCGAACCGGTGCCACCCTGCGTTGGTACGGCGTTACCGACGACGGTCGTATCGATCTCGATTCGCTCGAGCTCACCGATGCGGTGAAAGTTGTTGCGTTCACCCATCAGTCGAACGTGACGGGTGCGGTCGCACCCGTTGCCGAACTGGTGCGTCGTGCGCGTGCGGTCGGTGCGCTCGTGGTCCTCGATGCGTGCCAATCGGTTCCGCACATGCCCGTCAACTTTCGTGAACTCGACGTCGACTTCGCCGCGTTTTCGGGTCACAAGATGCTCGGTCCGTCGGGTGTCGGTGTGCTGTGGGCGAAGCGCGAACTGCTCGACGCGATGCCACCGTTCTTGACCGGTGGATCGATGATCGAAACGGTCACGATGGAAGCCACCACGTACGCGCCACCTCCGCAGCGTTTCGAAGCTGGTGTGCCGATGACGTCGCAGGTCGTCGGCCTGGGCGCGGCCGTGCGGTATCTCGAAGCAATCGGTATGGACGCTGTCGCCGCACACGAGCAGGTGCTTGTGTCCGCGGCGCTTGCCGGGCTCGGTGCGGTCGACGGGGTTCGGATCATCGGTCCGACGACAACGGACGATCGTGGGGGAGCTGTCGCGTTCGTCGTCGACGGCATTCATGCTCACGACCTCGGCCAGATCCTCGACGACGAGGGCGTCGCGATTCGGGTCGGCCATCATTGCGCGTGGCCGCTGCACCGTCGGTTCGGTATTGCTGCAACCGCGCGTGCGTCGTTCGCCGTCTACAACACCGTCGAAGAAGTCGATGCGCTGGTCACCGCTGTTCGCAAGGCCCAGAAGTTCTTCGGGGTGGTGTGAGCCGTGCGGATGGAGCAGATGTATCAGGAAGTGATCCTCGATCACTACAAACACCCGCACGGGCGTGGGTTGCGCGAGCCGTTCGGCGCCGAAGTACACCACGTCAATCCAACCTGCGGTGACGAAGTCACGCTGCGTGTACATCTCGACGAAGACGGCACCGTCGCCGATGTTTCCTACGACGGCCAGGGGTGCTCGATCAGCCAGGCGTCGACCTCGGTTCTCACCGATCAGGTCACCGGCCTACCGCTGGTCGAGGCGCTACGGGTTGTCGATGCCTTCAACGAAATGATCAGTAGCCGGGGTAGCGTCGAAGGTGACGAAGACGTGATCGGCGACGGTATCGCTTTTGCAGGTGTGTCGAAATACCCGGCGCGCGTGAAGTGCGCACTGCTGGGGTGGATGGCGTTCAAGGACGCCGTTGTTCGTATCAACGAGAGGCAGGCATCATGACCGAGACTTCGGAGGCGCAAGCCCCCGCCGAACCCGTGGAACTCAGCGCGGAAGATCAACAGCGAATCGAAGATCTCGAAGAAGCAATGCGCGACGTAGTCGATCCCGAGCTCGGTATCAACGTCGTCGACCTCGGCTTGGTATACGGCATCGCTGTCGACGAAGACGATGTCTGCCTGCTCGACATGACGCTCACCTCTGCCGCCTGCCCGCTGACCGACGTCATCGAAGACCAGTCACGTAATGCGCTCGTCCGCACAGGGTTGGTGTCGGAATTGAAAATCAACTGGGTCTGGGTTCCGCCGTGGGGGCCGGACAAGATCACCGACGATGGCCGCGAACAATTGCGCGCATTGGGATTCACCGTCTGATTCTGTACCGACTACCTGAAGAGCGGTCGTTCGAGCAATGCTCGTGCGGCCGCTTTTTTGTGCATTGATAAAGGCTGGGCATGTGACCCGGGTCTCGGTAGACATATGATCCGGCTAACAATCAGCCCATTTTTCGTTGGGTCTATAGAGCTCATATTGTGGCTTTGACCTGGGTAGAAGACGAATGTTATGCATTGATTCGCATAAGTCGACGTCTATTTTGCACCCACGACATTCGGTAACGAAACGGCTACAGTGGTTCGCGGTTCGAAAGCCGGTAATACGGCAGGAACATTTGTTGGAAGTAATTTAATACGCCCGCCGGGTCGAGTAAGCAATTAATCCCCGGGCAGGAGCGATAAGCGATCACCACCGGAAGACGCTTGCGGCGCTTTGTTTTGCGCTGCATCTCGCCAACTACGGAAAGGTACGAATTCGCATGAGCACCTTCACGAACTTCAAGCGCACCGCCACCCTGACTGCCGCTGCAGGCGCACTCGTCGTCGCGCCGCTGGCACTGGGCAGCGGCACCGCCAGCGCTGCGTCGAGCTCGCAGTGGGACGCCGTCGCAGCATGCGAGTCGGGCGGTAACTGGTCCACCAACACGGGCAACGGCTACTACGGCGGACTGCAGTTCTCGCCGAGCACCTGGACCGCCAACGGTGGCACGGGCTCGCCGCACACGGCATCGAAGGAAGAACAGATCCGCGTCGCCGAGAACACCCTCGCCAGCCAGGGCCCCGGTGCGTGGCCGGTGTGCGGCAGCGCGCTCTGATCACTGCCAGCTGAGTCTTCGGAACGGCCTCGCCCCCATGTGGGTCGGGGCCGTTTTGTCGTGCTGGCCGTTCATCGACCCAGGACGTCGACCAGGCCGCCGAGTGTCAACTGAACCCGATGTTCGACCGTGGCGACCTCGTCGAGCCGCTCGATATCCCTGAGCCCGCGAATCCACGCGAAATTGCATTCGTCGACCGGATAGGACGGTCGCATTGCCAGGCCGTCCGAGTTGATCAACCACAGATCCGGCAACGCGGCAAGGCTTGCGGTCGGGCACGTGTCCCGGTCGAGTCGTTGCCCCTCGGACGGGCGCTTCAGATTTCTGACCGCTTCGGTGAAATCCCCGGTCCAGCGGTGTTCGTAGAAGGTGACCGTCAGGTCGGGACCGATAGTGGGGCTTGGCCACGGGTCGCACGTAATCGCTGAGACAGGCTCGAATCCGTCGGGGATTGCGCCGGGTAGTGGTGAGGGCTCGTACGCACGTGCGATCGGCAGTGCCGAGTGTCCGATCAACGACGACGGGATCGCGCAATTGGCTTCCTCGACAACCTGAGCGACCAGGCGAACCGGCGGCGGACCGCGCCAGAAGTATCCGCACGACGCCGATGCGAGTGTCGTGACAGTCAACAACGCGAGCGCGACGATGAGCCGGCCGACCACCTTTTCACTGTACGTCCGCAGGTTGGCGGCAGAAAGAGAACGGGTGCCCGGGCGGAATCGCGTTCTATCGCAACGTCGCCAACGCATTACCGACCTCACATGCCTGATCAGGCATGTGAGGTCCGCAACCGGCATGCGAGGTCGCGCAAAATCGAGAGAGTTTCGCGACCGGTGCCATTGCGCTTTATGCTGGCGTACAGCAGCGACCAGGGGAGGGGATCGCAATTAAGTTTCCCCGGTACCTCGTCGGCTTGGCCGTCCTGTTGTTCCTGCTCGTGACCTTGCCTCCTTCAGGCAACAACCTGACCGAGATCGCGTTGCTTGTCGCGACGATCGCCATCGCTGCTCTCGTCTTGTATTCGGTCGGCCACGGTCGTGCGATCGGCTATCGGGCTGTGACGCATGGGCTTGCGATACCCGATCGACGCATCCGTAGCCCGTATCTCAGGCACAGCGCTCCCGATGCTCCAGGTCGTCCGCTGCCCAGAGCTCCCGGCTGTGCAGCGGAGACGCGTCAGCGCTGATCTCCGCATCCTCGTCTGTCCACGGCGCAGCCTCGGCGCGCGCTGCCATGAGGATTCCTGGGAGCCCTTCACATGTTGCATGTTTCCGATGCTTGCCGACGTTTCGGCGCATTCACTGTATTTTCCGACGTCGGGTTCGACGTGCTGCCCGGCGAAGCGTGCGCGCTGGTCGGGTCCAACGGATCGGGTAAGTCCACGTTGTTGCGCTGCATCGTCGGTGCTGACCGATTGGACGACGGCACAATCACTTTCGGTGTGGAACCTTGCGCTGCCGAACCGGTGGACGAATCAGCGCCGACGTTTCGAGCTGCCGTTGCGTCGGTTCTCGACGACCACGCGGTGTTTCCACATCTATCGGTGCGAGAACACCTCGAATTGATCGCATCCGCCCATGGCGTTCACCATTCGAGCAGCGCCGCGGGGACCGTTCTCGACGCGATCGGACTGACCGGCGCGGCCGATCAACTGCCGGGCACGTTGTCGAGCGGTCAGCGGCGGAGGCTTGCACTCGGGTCCGCGTTCGTGCGGCCGAGGTCGATGGTGGTGCTCGACGAACCGGAGCAACACCTCGATGCCAAGGGTCGCCGCTGGCTTGCCGATACTCTCGTCGCGGAGAAAGCTGCCGGGGTGAGCGTCGTTTTGGCGTCGCACGACGAGGCTCTCGTCGCCGCGGTCGCCGACCAGCGCATCGACGCCGACGCATGGCGATGAACACGACTGCGCCACAGCTGGATACGCTGCCATCGGCCCGAACACTGCGTAAGTGGGTCCTCCTCCGGCAGCAAACCCGTCGGCCACGGCGAGGTGCACTGTCGATCCTCGCGGTGTGGGGTGTGCCCGCATATGTCTGTTCCGGGATCGTGTGGTGGACAGCTCAGCTGCCATCCGGGACCGCAGCGGCGAATTCATCTGCCGACCAACTGTTCTCGGTCAGCATCGACCCTGTTGTCGGTCAGTGGTACGCGTGGGCGCTCGTGCTGATGCTTGCGGCTGTTTCGATGCAACTGTTCCGTGCGCTCGGCCCGGTGAGCGCCGAGGCGGGGGAGTTCGCGTGGATTCTGTCGGGTCGAGTAGACAGGCGCGCGGCACTGACTCTGCGCATCTGCGGCCTTACAGTAGTCGCACTGGCGATGGGTATCGGGACAGCGAGATCGGTTACGTTCGTCCTCCCGACCGTGTCGGACTGGCGGGTGTTGGGTGGCTACGCTGCCGCGGGGTGGTCGGGGTTGCTGAGTATCGCGGTCCTCGGTCAGATCTTCTTGACGGTGCGACTTGTGCTGGTTTTCCTGATCGGTGGCCTGTGGGCAGCTGGAATCGGTGTTGCGGTAGCCGCTGCGTCGAATGCTGTTCCTGCGGCGGAGTTTCCGATGTCGCTCGGCTCGCCGACTGCCGTGCTGTCTGCGGGTATGGCGGTCGTGCTGTTCGTCGCCGCGCTGCGCTGGTCGGGACACATCGACCGTGCTGCCCTCGGCGGGTCCGCGGATCTGATGGCAGGCATCTCCGCGGCGTGCACTGCGCTCGATCCGTCCTACCTATCCGGCGCGCTGGAGGCTCGGAGGTGGCGTCGAGTCGCCACGGTGACATCGCGTGGCTTCGCCGGCACCGGTGTCGGTACCCTCGTCGCCGCCGATCTACGTCGTCTCCGACGTGACCGAGGGTCGTGGACCGTCGTCGGCGCGGCGTCGGTCTGCCCATATGCAGTGCACGCGGTGGGTTCGCCTGTGCTCGTTGCGATCACCCAACTCGTCGCCTGCTTCGTCGTTGGTATGGCGTCCAGTGGCGGACTTCGTGACGTATGCGGTTCCGCTGCATTGCGATTTGCGTTGGGGGGTAGCGATATTCGGTTACGTCTCTGTCATCTGCCGATACCTGCACTCGCGATACTCGGCGTGTGGTTGGCATCCGCACCAGCTGCGTATACGTCCGGGTGGGCAGTGCTCGTGATCGCGCCGGTCGGAGCTCTTGCCGCGGTGTACCGCGCCCGTCGCCGACCGCCGACGCAGCTGGGCGGACTGGTCCTCGAAACCGGTCTGAGGCAGGTTCCGTTGGACCTGCTCCGCCAATTGCTGACGGGCCCTGCGGCTTTGGCTGCAGCAGGGGCGCTGCAGGCGGCCTTGCTTCTGCTGTGGTGAGTCAGCTCCGTACCGGGGCTGCGTGGCAGATATGTTCGGCCAGCAGTTGGCGACGGCGCTCGCTCGGCGGGCAGAACGCCAGCGCCGCAAGGATTGTTACAGCCGCACCTGTGAGTGTCGCTGGGTAGCCGAACGTGGTGATCGCCGTACCTGCGACCGTGGGTCCGACAAGAGTCCCGACGGTGAGGGCGGTGCTGATGGCGGAGAGTCCGGCCGACGGGTGCTCGGCGAACACCCGAGAGCTCCAAATGCCCTGTGCGGCAATGACGGTGTTGAAGAACACGCCGAACATTATCGCCGCGACCATGGCGGGCAGCAGCCGACCGTCTGTCGCTGCAAGCAACGCAAGGGAGCCTGCGAGCAGCGCGCAGGCCACGAGGTAGCCGGTGCGGAGCCCGAATCGGGCGAAGACGGCGCCGCTGGCAGAGGCGAGGATGCCGGCGACGCCACACACCGCGTAGACGATTCGAGCCGATGTCGAGTCGAGACCGGCATGGCGAAGCGCGTCGACGCTGAAGACCCAGAACACCGCGGTACCGATACCGATCAACACGGTGGACACGAGCAGGGGCCGCGACCTCGGGCACACGAACCAGGTCCAACTCAGCTGCGGACGTCGCAGTTGGTCGTTTCCCCTGTTCGGCGGCGCAGCCAGAACTGCGGCGAGACCCACTGCCAGGGCAATCGCGACGAAGACCATCCACGCGATCCGCCACTGCTCACCGGCGACGATGGCGATCGGTCCGGCAATCGCGACACCCCAGCCAGTGCCCGAACTGATCGTCGACCACGCGAGGTCGCGCCGCCGGGGTGGTACCTCACGGGCAACGAGGTCGGCATACGGCGGGAAGGCGAAACCCGCCGCCGCGCCGGCCACGACAACGCCGACGGCCATCATGAGCGCGCTGCTCGCAGCGGCGACGATTGCCATACCGACCGTTGCGAACAGTGCGGCGATGCCGATCGCACCGCGCGGACCTACCCGCCGCGCGACGGAAACCACACCGATGTTGGCGAGCAGGTACGACAGATACGTGCCCGACGCGATGAGCCCGGCAGCACCGGGCGTCAAAGCGAGGTCGGACTGCATGTCGGGCAGAAGTAGTCCGTATCCGTACCGAGCCAGACCGAAGGTCACGCCGACCATCGCCGCCCCTGGCAGCACGGTGTGGACCGTTGCGCTCGTCGGCTCCGCGGGCTTGGTGGCGAGGTCAGTCATCGTCGTTGTCCCCGGTGTCGGTGTGGGCCAGCGGACACCTCTTACCCTCGCCCGCACACGCGGACCTGTCACAAAGGCGACACACCTGCAGGGCGGGAAGTCGGGTCTCGGCGAGATTGCCGACGAGCAGCTCGAACAGCCGCTCCAGTTCACGGCGGTCGGGCTCGGACAGTGGGCCGAGCAGTTCGGCCATCGCGGCGTTGCGAGCGTGTAGGGCAGCGTGTGCGCGTGAGCGCCCGGCAGGTGTCAGGCCGACTCGACGACAACGAGCGTCCGACCCGGTAGTCCTGGTCACCCACCCTGCGGTTTCGAGCCGGTCGACCAAGCGGGTGATGCCCGAACTCGTGAGCCCGAGCACTCCGCCCAACCACGACACCAGGTGATCGGGATAGGTGTAGAGCGTGACAAGGGCGGCTCGCTCCGATGCCGACAGGGTGGAATCGCCGTCTCCGTCGGCCGTGAGCAGCCGGTCGGTCACGGCCAACGCTTGCGCACCCAACAGATTCTCCAGCCGACTCATGTACCCACTATGCATTACCTGACTGCCGCAGGCAACTATTTTCCAAGAAGGCTTCGCGCGGCTTCCTCTTACGTTGTCCCCCGATTGGGGGACACGGAAGTCCCCTGTTAAACGACCTCTTTGGTGGATGCCACGCGTATGTGCCGCGATGGATAGTTAGCGCAACGGCAGATGCGCCGCAGGCAAGATTCCCGAAAGGTCCAGTCCAATGAACACCACGAACCGCCGCCGCCTCATCCTCGCTCCACTCGCGGCCACAGCGGCCATCGCAACGATGGTCGGGGTGGCAGGAGTTGCATCCGCGGGCACGCTGCCTACGAACGCTCCCACCACGGCAATGACAATCACCAACGACACGAACCAGACCCTGTGGCTTGCCAGTTCGACCAACCCCTACGGTTCTTGGATCGCGGGACCACATCGGACCCTCGCGCCGCACGAGACGGAGATCGTGACCGCGGAGTCGAACAACTCCACCCCCGTCTTCCCGCTCGAGGTCTCTTATGGATACGGCAGCCTCGGTGCAGTCGCGAACTTCGTGTCGACCAACGACTACATGGGCGCGACCACCAACGGCTCGGGTGTGACCGGTCACAACGTCCAGAACTTCGACGTGCAAACCTCGATCGCCTCGGGTGCGCCCGCGATGAACGCGAGCTACATCCTCGCCCCGATAATGATGTGAGGCACTTCCCATCGGGCAGATCGAACGTATGATCGAACAGTGGATCTACAGTCGATCGGATACAACGGGCAGCCGATCCGTGATCCGTTCCGTCGAGTAGATCCACCGATCAAAGTGCTGGTCGACTTGACGACGCTGTTTCCGCGGCAGCCGCATCGCAGCGGCCGCTACAACCCGAGCGGCCTGCAGATGCACAAGGTGGTCGACGGTCGACTCACGTGCTGGGGGTTGTGCGAATCCGGCGACTGGTGGGGGCTCGTGACCTACGAAATCGCCTACGGTTCGAAGAAGAAGGACGTGACGCACTGGGTTCCTGCCTGGGTCCTGCTCCCGGCGCGCAGCTGATCCCCAGCCGCTAGCCTGACGGGTGATGAATCCCGCGACCGAAGATGCTGCGCGCGACCCCTCGTCGCGGTCCGGATACAAACCTCTCCTCCTGCTCGCGACGGTCGCCCTTGTCATGACGGCGGTCCAGGCCGTGCTGCTGCGCTCGACGAGCATCTGGATGGCAGACTTCGGTGTCTACGACGCTGCCGGACGAGCCGTACGCGACGGTGTTCCCCTCTACGACCTCGTCTTCGAGTCGTCGGCGTTCGGCGACATGGAGTACACGTATCCGCCGTTCGCTGCGTTGCTGTTCACGCCTATGTCGATACTCGCACAGGGGCTTTCGCAGGTGCTGTGGGTATTCGTCTGCGTACTGGCACTGAGCCTGGTCTGCTGGATCACGTTGGGCTGGTGTGGAATTGCGGACCGCAGTCGTCGCCTTCGGTGGTCGGCGGTCGGCACGATCGCAGGTTCGCTACTGGTCCCCGTCCTGGCGAGTACGACGCTCGGGCAGATCAACATGGTCCTGCTCGCGCTGCTACTGCTGGACGCAGCAGGTGTCGTACCGCAGCGTTGGCGAGGTGTAGCGACGGGTGTCGCTGCTGGAATCAAGCTGTGGCCGTTGCTGTTTCTCGTCTACAACCTGTGCATCGGCAGACGAGCGGACGCTGCGCGCGGGCTTGCCGCCTTCGCCGCGACACTCGCGGTCGGGTTCGTTGTACTGCCAACCGATTCGCGCACCTACTGGTTCGATGGTGTTTTCCTGCAAGCGAATCGGGTCGCGGACCTAGCAGACGTGCAAAACCAATCGCTGCCGGGACTGCTCGCTCGATCGTCACAGACCTTCGCGACGTCGCACTGGTGGCTCCTCGTGAGCGCAGTCGCCGGCGTTGCCGGTCTGATCGGTGCGGCGGCGGTGCACCGGCGAGGCAACGACCTTGTTGCGACGATTGTCGTCGGCTACACAGCGCTGCTCGTCTCGCCTGTGACCTGGCCGCATCATGTCGTCTGGATCGTTCCGACGCTGATCTGGCTCTTCTACGCCTCGTGGCAGAGCGGATCGCGGGTGGCCCGTGTGCTGACAATTGCGACGGCCGTCTGGTTCTACGTGCCGCTGTTCGTGGTTGCGGTGCCCAAGGAGTGGACGGCGGAGGGTCGCTCGTTCGCCATCTCCGAGCAGGTGGTGCTTGCAGTGACGGGCTACCTGGTCGTCACTGTCGTAGCTTTGGTGTCGCTGCCCGTATGGCTGCCGACGTTGGCGCCCTCGAGCGAGGACGAACTCACGCGGTAGCAGCCTGTGCGATCAACGTCGCGTACAGGGCGATGATGAAGACCACCGGCGGACCGAGTGGAAACGTCTCGCGTGGTGTGCGCAGGAACTCGCGCAGACCAACGAGTGGGATCACGATCAGCACCAACGGAATCCAGCCGATGACCGCTGCCGCGCCACCGAGTTGCCATGGCTGCGCGAGCAGCAGGTCCGCAGCCACTGCAGCCGCGGCGAACAGCACTGTCGTGACCGCGCTGCCGGTCGCGCCGAGCGTGTTCGAGTACAGCAACTGCTCCGGTGCAACCACTTTCGTGGTCTTGCGCGCGAATTCGAACTGGAGGAACGCGCCCGCGAAGATGATCGCTGTCGCGTAGGCCTGCCAATACTGCTCTACCTGGCCGGTATCGATCGCCGACACGACGACGTACGCCGTGACCAGGAGCTGAACCGGATAGGTGATGACGAGGTTGACCATGATGTTGCGCCGCACCGCAGGCACGGTTTCCTCCGCCGCCCACAGGAACAATCCGTATGCCAGCGCAGCCGTGATCGTCACAGCCGAAGCGATGGACAACGTGAGACTTGCTGCGACGGAGACAATTCCGATCAACGCCATCGACACGCGCAGTTCGGTGGCGCTTATCGCGCCGGTGACCAACGGTCGATCCGGATTGTTGATCCTGTCGTACTCGAGGTCCTTCTGCTCGTCGACCATCCGCAGATACAGCAGAACAACGAGTACGACCAGCAGCCGAACCGCTGTCTCCCAGGTGGGATGCCAGCGCCCGGGCGCACCGGATACCAGCGCTGCCGTGCCCTCCAGAGCGAGTACCCACAGCAACCCGTACAGCGCGTAGTGCGGTCGATACATGACCCTGACGAAGTCCACGATCCGCCCGACGGACGAACCGTTCATGCTGTCCACCCGTTCCACGACGTCACCCGCTCCGCAGGTATCCGAGCGCCGGGGGAGACGCTGCCCGCCCGTAGATAGGCGACGGGGAGCAGAGCAACCTGCGTGACCGAGTCGAACGGAATTCCGACTACATCGGCGACTTCACGCTCGTGTGCCAGATGGGCCGTCGTCAGACTTGTTCCCAAGCCCTGCGAGCGCAACGCGAGCATAAAACTCCAGACCGCAGGAAAGATCGATCCGTAGAAGCTCGCCGACTTCGCAGGCGACGTCGGTGGTCGGCCGCTCTGGCACGCAAGTACCAGAGCTGGCACCTCGTGCAGATGATCGGCCAGGTAGGTGGCTGATTCGAAGTCCGCGAGTTGCTCCGGCGTCGGAACTCTGCCGGACAGATTCGCCGCGGAACCGAGCCTGTAGTAGTGAGCGATCGCCGAGCGAAGGTCGGGCTCGTCGATGACGACGAATCGCCAACCCTGCCTGTTGGATCCGCTCGGCGCATGCACGGCGAGGTCGAGGCACCCCATGATCACCTCGCGGGGTACGGGGCGCGTGAGGTCCAGCTTTCGGCGGAACGTTCGTGTTGTCGTCAACACGTCTGCCACCGAGAGATCGCCCACGTTCAACGGTCGCTTCGAGCGCCGAACGGCAGCGTGAAGCCGAGTTCGAAATGCGCTGCTGTGCGGCCGAACTGATCGATCGTGGCACTTATCGTGGCGTGGCCGTCGTCGACGGTGACGACCGTGGCTGTGATCTCACTCGGTCGGTCCAGTTCGAGGAAGCCCGTGAAGTTGCTCCGTACGCGGTCGAGTGCGGCTGTTCCGCAACCGGTTCGACTGTTCAGCGCGGACACTCCTAGCTGTCGGCACGCTTCGATCTGCAACGAACCCGGCACATGATCGACGGGATGATCGAACATCGTTGCGTGGGTCGTGTCCGAGACGAGTGTTGCAATGGTCGCGTCACCGACAGTCCGAGGCGACGAGATGACGACGTTCGACGCCAACTGTCGGCCGACTTCGGCCGGCGTTGCGCGGGTGCCGAGGGGGAGTGCCTCGGTGAACTCCTCGCTCAGTCCAGCAGCCTTGCGGACGTTGCGTCGCAACAGGTCCCATTGCTTGCGCTCGATCCAGGAGAACTTGCTGTCGACGCTCAGCATCGGCACGCCGCGTCGCGCTACGTCGACCTCGACGCTCAGGCCGGTCAGTGCGTCGTCCGTTTTGTACAGTCGCGTGACGCGGGTGACGAGCTCCAATTCGGCAGGCTGCGCCTCGATTTCCCATACCGGACCCGAGGACGCTGTTCCGTTGAAGGTGCGCAGGAGAAAGGCGCGGTCGAAGGGAATGCCGAAGTAGCTGTGCACCACCGCCATACCGGATTGGCGTGCGGCCTCCATCACCATCATCGGGTCGTACCGGAATTCGAGACCACCGGTGTGGTCGCCGAAGTAGGCGTGCGAGCGCGGCAACTGTGCGGTCGTGACGAATTCGGCTTCGCTGCGCGCGGCGATCGAGGTGACGAACACCTCGGCAATGGCGATACGGTGCACCAACTCTCGTGGGATGGTGTGCACACCCGACGGGCGCGAGATCGTCGTGGTCATGTGGTGCCTCCGTATCGGTTGGTGTGCCATTGTGCGGGCCCGACGGGTCCGAGGGTTTGTGTCCCGGTCGGAGTTCGCATCGGAAGTACTGCGGAGCCGACGACAAGCGTGGCCCACGGGTCGAGCCGAACACCGTGCTGCCAGCAAGCCAGGATCACAGCAGCCCAGCCGGCGTCCGACGTCGTGGTGGCGATCTGCACCCCGTCTGCCGAATCCCGGACCGCTGCGGGCAGATCCGCGATCCGGAGCTGTTCACGAAGCACCGCTTCGGCCGCGGCGCGATCGAAACTACGAGGGGGACAATCGGTGTAGATTTCCGAGCCGAGCTGCCGCGCGTCGCCGCTACGGTCGGCACCCCGGACGGCCTCGGAAATGACGGCGGCACGGTCGGATTCGGTGAGGTAGACCCCGAGCTCCCGCAGAACATCCGCAGGCTCGTCGGCGGTGTGCACCATGTTCAACAGGTAGCTGCTGCCGCCGAGCAGGTGCCGTAGCTCGCCGGGACGTCGTTTCGACGGAGCGGTCGGTCCCTTGCGGTCGGTCAGCCGGACCGACGTCGGTACCTCGTCAGCAGTATCGGTGACCACGAGCAGCAGCGCGGACGAAATGCCGACCAAGAGCTCGGCAAGCCGCCGACGTTCCGGTGATGCGATATTCCACTGGAAGTACCACAGCGCCCTCACCAGATGTCGGTCCGCGACGACCTTCCGTGCACTCACGATACGAAAACTGTTCGCCTGCAACCACTCCAATGTCGGCTCGACGGCGCGGGCCGCGATTGCATCGGGTTTGAGGAACAGCAGACCGTGGCGATGCGCGAACGTGTTCGCATCGACGTCCAGCGTCGCGAGCTGGTCGGCCGTCTCGAGGTAGTAGGTGTCGTGGGCGTATGCGGCGGACTTCTCGGGCATGGTCGTGAGAGTGTCCAAGGCTGTTCTGTGGTCGGCGGTCACGGTCATTTCTCACCCAACCCGTGTTGGGCGAGGATCTGTTCGATCGAGGGCAGCGTGTCACCGAGGTATCCGGTTTCGAGGCAGTTGTCGAGCAGGAGTCGCAGATACTCCTGACCCGTCGACGGCGCTTTGATGCCGAGAATGTCGGCCGTATTGGTGTACTCGAAAGTCGGTCGACGATCGAAGTACGTTGTGTACAGCGAACCGATCCGCGTGAAGTACTCGCGCTCGTCACGACCGAGGTCGTCGACCGAAAAAGTAGACGGTGGAACAAATTTCGCGACCGCGAACGACGGGTACTCGGCAAAGACGTCGGACACGTCCCGAAGCGAGAGCGCATCGCGCCCGACAGCATGGAATGTCGTGCCGATGACGTCGTCGATGTTATGGACGACTGCGGCGATCACGTCCGCGACGTGATCGACCGGGACAAGCGCCAGCGTCGCGTCGTAACGTCCTGGCAGCGAACGCAATTTGGCTTCGACGATCAGTTTCACGACCGGATACAGATTCTTGTGGTCGCGGATCGCGCCGTCGCTCGCCAGCCCGGTGACGATCGACGGGCGGACGACGGTTGCTCGCAGACCCTGGGTGATCGCCTCGTGGACAAGCAGTTCCGCGCGGAACTTGCTGTTCTCGTAGTCGTTGCCGAAGCGTTGACCGGTGTCGAGCTCGCTCTCGCGGATCGCCCCGTTGCGGAGGCCGCACACGTACGCGGTACTGACGTAGACGAGCGGGATGTCCCACTCGAGTGCCAGCGCGATTGCGTTGGCAGTGCCCGCGACATTGAGTTCGTCGTATTCGGCTGTAGGCGCTCCGAAATCGGTCGTTGCGGCACAGTGCACGAGGCAGGTCGTCGACTCGCCGAGTTCACGGCGAACGTCGTCCGAGAAACCGAACGACGGTCGGCGGACGTTTGCGTCGACGGTGTCGAATCGACTCGAATCGACGGTACTGCCGTCGTTTGCGACGAACATAGTGTTGCTGTGCACCGCAGCGGTTACCGCGGTGCCCGCAGCGACGAGGCGAGCAAGGACCTCGACGCCGACCAGACCGCTTGCGCCCGTGAGCAGTACCTTGCCCGGCGTCACTGTTCGACCTCCTTTGCGATGTTGTTGTCGATCAACGTCACAACTGCGCCTGCTGTACGCACCCCGGCAAGTTGCTCCGGCCGAAACGAGGGCAGCGAAAAGGCGCGCTCCAGTACAACCGTCAGCTCCATAAGTCGAAGCGAGTCGTATCCCAGGTCTTCGACGAGGCGCTGATCGTCGGTGACGGTCGTCGGACGGCTCGGTGCCATCGATGCGACCAGGCTGCGTACGGTGTCGGCGGTCATCGGCTTTCCTTCGCAGCGGTGGTGTTTTCGGAAACGGTGTGCGGCTGTATGCCGCCGGACTCCAGCAGGTCTCGCGCCTCGTCGATCGGCAGACGGCTGTTCAGGTAGCCGCCGAGGCGGAGCCAGTCGTAGCAGATGTCGAGTGTCGCGCGCCATTGCTCACGTGAGGCGAAGGACGAAGGGAAGTCGCTGCCGTTAGCGATCTCACGGACGGAGTCGAGCAACTCGTCGAGGACTGCGAAGTCGGCTCCCGCCGAATCGGCTGCTGTCGACTCCGGTGCGGTCGACTCAGGTGCAAAGCGCAGTCGCTGCGCCCGGTCGAGGCGTTCGAGCAATTCGTCGCGTTGCGGACCGGCCGGAAGCAGCCGTCGAATCGTTGTGCTCGGTGCAACATCGGCGGGCAGCGGATGTATACCGAACGCGGACAACACAACCCGTGTGCACATGGCGATCAGGCGATGCGCTGCGATACCTGCGACCTGCCGTTGGGAGTTCTTGATCGCTCCCGTGAGGTCTTCGCGGGCGTTCTCGGCTACGACGTTCGACCAGATAAGGGTGAGCGCCGCTTCTGCGAATCGCTGTGCAGGCAGTGGCGAAAGCGTTGCGTGCTCGCCAGGAGTCCGTGCGGCGCCTGCGATCCCGAGTGCGGGGACAGCCGTGCCGGGTGGAGGTGTGTACGGCGCGACGCGGTCGCACATCGCCAATGCAGGTTCGATCGAACCTGCTCCGTGCCACCGTAGCCCGACGAAACCGAGTCGTAGGAACTCTGCGAGTTCGCTTCGAATATCGATGGGCGATCGGGCGATCACGGCTGCGAGGGACTGGCCGAAGACAACCGATCGCCACGCGGCAGCCGCCCGGTCGGACAGACCGAATACGTCACGTCGATCCCGCACCACGTGCAGTCGTGAGCCGATCGGCCAGGTTGTGACGTCCGGAATTCGACGTAGCCGCACCAAGTCCGGGTCGTTCGGCACAACGGGAGCACCGGCGGCGACAGCGACGTGGAGTACACGATCGAGATAGGACTCGGCGGTGGAGCCGTCGGACATCAGGTCCCGATACGCGTCGATCAGCGGGTCGGCACCGATTCGGTCGAGCTGATGCGGAAGCCACTTCGATTCCAGATAGCCTTCGCCACGCGTCGCTGCCCAGGCCTTCAGCTGTTGAGTGAGTCCGTCACGAGCCCAGTCGTCGGCCTCCTCCCGCGCACCGAGTGCATCGAGCGCCACTGCATACCGGAGCGCCTGTGTGGCACGTTCGGTCCACCAGCCGCTGATCGCGGCGGTGAACTCGTTGTACGGGAGGATGTTCCGGACAGCGTCGATGTCGACGTCGGTGGCCTGCACGATTCGGGCACGGTGAAAACGCTGCACCCGATTGAGGGTGTCTTCGTCGAGTTGCCCCGCTGCCAGGCGTACGACTTGCCCACGCAGCTGTGCCAGTGACCGAGTGCGGATTTCGACGCGCCTGCCGTCGATGAACAACACCGTTGGCATGGTCGGCATCGGCTCGTCGCCGGGGGAGACGATAAGAAAATCGATGTCGGACCCGTCGTTGCCGAAGCCTTCGGCGATGGAGCCTTCGAGCAGGACCGTGCAGTTCGGCGGTACCGACACCAGTTCGGCTGCGCGGTCTAGCATTTCGTGGATGTAGTCGATCGACAGGATCAGGTTGTCGTCGGTCTCCAGCACCCCGGCGGTGAGCAGTTGCCACATGTGTCGACGCCGCGGCTTGCCACTCGACGTGCGACGGATCAGTCCGCGCCGGCCGGTGACAACCCTGACCCTGCTCCCACCGCTGGCCGCATTCGCAGCGTGGCGTGCCTGGTCGATGAACTCGGCATCGTGATGTTCGGACCGACGTTCGATGAATACGACGATCTCGGCTACGTCGGGGATCGCAACTGCCGCAATGTTTCCACGGGGGATGCCGAGGCTGTCGGCGACGCGAGCCTCCACGTCTTCCATGTACACCGACCGCCCCATGACCTTGGTGCTCGTACCCATTCGACCGAAAACGAACAGTTCACCGGCGCAGAGGAAACCGGCATCTCCGGTGTGCAGTCGACCGTCCACGAACCGCGTCGTCGCGGTAGCTGCGGCACCGGCGTAGCCGCGGGCAACCGACGCACCCTCGACGACAACTTCGCCGAGGTGGCCATCTGGAAGCGGCTTTCCGTCGGCGTCGACGATGCTGACCGTAGACGCGGCTGTGGCGGAGCCGAGGCCGGTCGTCCACCCGCTGCCCTCGATCTCGTCGCCGTCCGACAACTCGCGACGTTCGACAACGTCTACGGCGGAACCGAAGCGGAGCGTCGACGAATCGATACGAACCGCCTGCAGAGGCGCCGACCGCGACGACGACGTGACCAGCAACGTCGCCTCCGCGAGTCCGTACGCCATCGTGAACGTCGACAGGCGGAAACCGTTGCCGCCGAGCAGTGCCGAGAAGGCAACGGCGTCGGCCGCGGGAACTGGCTCGGAGCCGATGACCAACGATCGCCAGCCCGAGAGATCGATGCCACGCAGCTGTTCGGGGTCGACCCTGCGTCCGATGTAGCCGAGCGCGAAAGCGGGAGACGGCGAATGTTGGGCGTATTGCATCGCTTTCAGCCAGCGTGCGGGGTCGCGTACGAACTGGTCCGGTCGCATGAGATAGAGGTCGCCCTGCCGTGCGACGGCCGTCAGCAGTGCGCCGATCAAGCCCATGTCGTGATAGAGCGGCAGCCAGGATGCGATGGCATCGCCTTCGCGCCAACCGATCACGTCGCAGATCATGTCGATGTTGGCGTCGAGATTGTCCCACCCGACCAGCACGCCACGTGGCGTCGCCGTCGAGCCGGAGGTGAATTGCACGAGGCAGTGCTCGCCCGCCGGTGCGATCGCTGCAACGGGCTCGGCCGCGGTGACCGTTGCGGCGTCGAGCACCAGCGCAGCGTCGGTCCTGCCCGCCGCCGCCATTGCGGCCGCAACCAGATCGACGAAATCGGGGCAGGTCACCACGACCCGAGGGGTCGCCTGCGCCAGGATGCCGGACAGGTGCTCGGAATAGCGTTCGAGATCCTCGAACATCGGCGGCGAGATCGGCGTGAACGCGCCACCGGCGGACCAGGTTCCGTAGAACGCGGCGATGCACAGCGCATTCGTCGGTAGCACGACACAGGCGCTGTCACCTGCAACGAAACCACGCGCCCGCAGCAGCGACGCCACTCGGCGTGACCTGTCGGCCAGCTCGGCATAGGAATGGAACTCCCACCCGTCCGACTCGTCGGCGAGGTACACACCGTGCCCGTCCGCAGGTGCTGTGAGCCAGTGGCGCAGCGCCGTTTCGGAGCGGGACGTCTCGGCTGTCATTCCGCTTCTCCGGTGATGATGCGCACCGTGCCACCGGCGCCGTCGATCTCGATCGTCATGCCCGTTCGAACGAGGGTCGTGACGTCCTTGACCTGAACGACGGTCGGAATCCCGAGCTCGCGTGCAACGATTGCGACGTGGGTCAACGGACTGCCGCGTTCGATCACCAGCGCAGACGCGGACGGCAGAGCCGCTACCCAACCTGGATCGGTCCGATAGGCGATCAGGATTCCGCCGGCAACGTCGCGCGGCTCGGTGACGACCACCGCGGGTCCTCGTACGACGCCTGCCGCCGACGGTGTGCCACGCAGGACCGAGCCGGTCTTCGCGGATTCTTTGTCGTGCACGGGGATCCAGCCCTGTGCCGTCAGCTCGGCGTCGGTCAGCGCGGGGCCATACGTCGTGAATCGCGACGGCGCAACCAGTTCGGCGTCCACGAGGCGCTGAGCTTTGCGTGCCGCAACCAGCCCGGCGAGCTCGGTCACGTCGGTCGTTCCCTCGTAGCAGCCGTGCAACTCGTCGAGCCGGAGGTAGAACACATCGGAGAACTCGTCGAGGACACCGCGAGCGGTGAGGTCGCGGCCCATCGCGCGGATCATGCGCTTGACCATGCCGAAGGCGCGAGTTCTGCAGAAGCGCAACCGTTCCCGGTTGGCAAGCGCACGGCTTGTCTTGCCGCGTAGTGCCTCGTAGATCCGGCGGCGAACCCCACCGAGCCGCTCGTCGAGATAGGTGTCGGCATCGTTGCGACGACTCAGTGGCGCATCCGGCATGGCGCTGCGCAGCATCACGAACAGGCTCGCCGGATCCTCACGCAGATCGGGTGTTTCGAGCTTGAGCTCGTCGAGGCTGCGGTAGCCGAAGCGGGTGATGTAGTCGTCCACCTGTTCTGCGAAGTCCTGCCACACCTGGCTCGACGACTTCGCTTCCTGCAGTGCTCCGTACGCGTTGTCGGGGGGAGTTGTGTTGATGAACTCCGTCAACGTTGGATCCGTGCGGACGAACCGGGCCAACTCCGCCATCACCCGCGCGGGTTCGGCGGATTCGACGTCGGAACCCGGACTGACGACGGCGTAGGTGAACCATTCCGGCGTGTCACGCAGGAAAAGTTTGGTGAGCGCGAACAACATTCCCGACGACGTCAGCAAGATCGCGTCGAGCACCATCATCGGTCCCCAGCGGTCGACGAGGTCGCGCTCACAGCGCCGGTACCGTGCGTAGACCTCGTCGCCGGACAGGGTGCTGTAGTCGATCGCCTCGTACTCGTCGTATACGCGGTAGAACTCGGTCATGAACCGCTCGGTTTTGCGGTCGATCTCTGCGAACCGCTTGAGGTAGGTCGCGGTGGTGACGGTCCGCGCGACCACACGGCGGGCAGCGGAGTCGAACACGAACGGCCGCAATGTTTTCGCGATGTCGTTGTCGAGGTTCTCGTCGACGCCGAGAGCAACTTCCAGGACCCGGCGATTCAACGGATAGCCGGGAGCGATCCCGACCATCCGATACCAGTGCAGGAGGTTGTAGTACACGCGACCGTGGAAGTAGCCGAGCATCGCAGGCGTCCACTCGTCGAGCTGGCGAAGCTCGTTGCGCGACACCCGAAGCGAGCGCGCGTAGCTGCGATAGACACGTCCGTAGACATCAGACGCCGTTGTGAAGGTGAGCGGCGAGCTGATACCGCTGAAGCTCTCGATGATGTTGGAGTTGTCCCAGATTCGCATCGCGTCGTCGGTCACTGTCTCGGCGGCACCGCGTACGACACCGGACTCGGGGGAAACGACATCGTGCAGGGTCGTGATCGGGCGAGCCTGGACGACCCAGACGGCCGCGCCGTCACTCACCCACTCGATGTCGAGGGGGCGGGTATCGAACGATTCGATCGCGATACCCAGCTGGACCAGTTCGGCGATTTCGACGTCCGACAACGACGGCTCGTTGCGCAGTTGCTCGGGAACGGGCGTCACGGTGCAGCCGTCGTCCGTCGCGGGCAGGTACTGCTCGGTCTTGTCGCCGACGACCCGGTCGAGGATCGCGCCCGTGGCTCTGTCCACGCGGACGTAGTCGGCATCGACGGCACCGGAAACCAGCCCTTCGCCGAGGCCGTAGACCGAACTGACTGCGACCACGTCGCGTGCGCCCGAGATCGGATCGGCGGTGAAGACGACACCGCTGGCCTTGGCCGATACGAGTTGCTGAACGATTACCGCAATACCGACATTCGATATCGGGGCGCCGTGTGTGAACAAATACCGGACCGAACGGTTCGAATAAGCCGATGCCCAACAACGCTGCACGCCACGTTGCACAGCAGCGAAATCGTTGACATTCAAATAAGAATCGAATTGACCCGCGTGCGACAACGCTGCGCCGTCTTCGGCAGCGCCGGACGATCGGACCGCGACGGCCCCGCCGCCGACCTCGGTGTAGGCGCGATCGATAAGCGCGCGGATCGCTTCCGGCAGTTCGGCATCCGTGATCCTTTGCCGCAGCGCTGTTGCGAGTTTTTGCGCCTCGTCCACATCGGTTGCAGTGCATAGATTTTCGAGGTCGGCGTTCAGGCCGTTCGCGGTCATGAACGCGCCGAACACGTCGACGCCGAGCACAGCCCAATTCGGCACGCGAAACCCGTTGGAGGTCAACGTATGCAGGCCACGGGCCTTGCCTCCAGCGAGTTCGCCTACCAATTCGGCCTTCGATGCGGCCACCAAAATCTGCAAAAGTCACCCTCCCCGCGGCTTTTGGCGACGATGCCCCTATTTCTATGGGCACAGCGCCGAAAGAACGATTTCTATGTTCGATATCGCAGCTAATCGCATAAACGCAACATTGTCATCACCGACACCCGTACGGCGAGTCGGCGCAACGCGCACAATGGAGGAACCTGTCGGTCGTCGCGACCGGCCTGGAGGAGGTATCGGATGAACGACACGCTCGCCGCGACCCGCAGGTCACTGCACGGAATCATCGAACTCCTGATCGCCGGACCCCAGTATCGCCTGTACGAGACGATCCGCCTCACCGTCACACCGCAGGGGATCGCCGGTGCGAAGATGCCGATCGCGATCGAGGCCTCCGAGCTCGTGACCCCACAGGGGCGATACCCGCTGACCGGCAGCTACCGGGCACTGGCTGCCGTCGCCGGAGTGGAGCCGGACGGACCCGATGGGCTGTATGCCGATACCTCCGGCGTCTCTGCCGACGAGGAACTGCAGATCGACCCTGCTGCGATGAGCCTCGTGCTCGGCTGGTTCAAACTCGGCGACAGCGCGTTGCGCGCCTTCGCGCCGACGCAGGACCCGGTGCTGTGGCCGGAGCATTTCGACCTCGGCATCGTCGTCGACGACGTCAACTACGGCATCTCGCCCGGCGACGACGCACACCCGGACCCCTACGCGTACGTCGGTCCACACACTCCTCGGACCGGACCGTTCTGGAATGCGTCCTTCGGTGCCCAACGGGCGGTCGGGGAGCTGCCGACCGCGGAATCGATCGTGGAGTTCTTCGAACAGGGCCGGCACGAGGCGGCCGTGTAACGCTTACGGGTGCTCTTCGCACTGTGCGGTATGAACGGGTCCGGTTGCATCGACTTCGACATCCGACGTGAGGAGGTTCCATGCCGGTAGCGTTTGCCCCGATGACAGCTCACCTCGACTCCGACGATCAGGTCCGACGCGAGCGGCTACTTGTCGAACGTCTTCGAGCGGGCGACGAGCGGGCGTTCGTCGAACTTGTCGAGGCCCACACACCGATGATGCTGCGCGTCGCGCGCGGCTACGTAGCCAGCCACGAAACTGCCGAGGAAGTTGTCCAGGAGACGTGGATCGCGCTGGTCAAAGGCGTCGACAAGTTCGAAGGGCGGTCGAGTCTGCGGACGTGGCTGTTCCGAGTTCTCGTCAACATCGCGAAGACAAGAGGCGTCCGCGACCACAACGTCGCTGTCGCGGAGCGGGCACCGTACCCGGGAGACGCGTCGGTCGATCCGGTTCTGTTTCGGACGGAAAATGATCCGTGGCCTCGGCATTGGGTGACGCCGCCGCCGTCGTGGCTCCCGACCCCGGAGGGATCGGTACTGGAGGCGGAGATGCGCGACATCACCCGGCGTGAACTCGATCGCTTACCCGAGCAGCAACGGCAGGTGGTCGCGCTGCGCGATGTCCTCGGCTTCGACGCGCAGGAGGTGTGCGCCTTGCTGTCCTTGACGCCCGCGAACCAACGGGTGCTGCTGCACCGAGGTCGGACCCGCATCAGAGCGAGTCTGGCCGACTATCTAGGAGTCCACTCGTGATCGCTACGCCGATGGACTGCCAGGACCTGGTCGAACTGATCACCGCCTATCTCGACGATGCGTTGGACGAGCCGACGCGGCGGCGATTCGACGAGCACCTGGCCGAGTGCGACCCCTGCGTCGCCTACGTCGAACAGTTCAAGACGACGGTCGGCAGTCTGGCTTCGCTGAACACCGATGAGCCGCAGCAGTTGAACCCCGACTTCACGCTGCGACTCCTCGGCGCATTTCGCGACTGGAAGTAACCGCTCAGGCGCCTTTTCGCGCCCTTGTGGCGGTGGCTTTCGCCGGTGCCTTCTTCGCGGCAGCCTTCTTGGCCGGTGCCTTCTTCGCAGGTTCGCGTGTGGTGGTCGACTTCTTGCCGGCTGCCGCGTCCACACTGCGCTGCAATGCAGCGACCAGGTCGACGACCTCGGCGTCCTCGGTTTCCTCCTCGGCTTCGGCCGCGGGGATGACAGCCTTGCCTCCTGCCGCGACGGCGTCCTCGAGCATCTTGCGGAGTTCGATTTGATAGTCGTCGGTGTACTCCGACGGATCGAAGTCGCCGGACATGCTCTCGACAAGCGTCTCGGCCATCTTCAATTCCTGCGGGCGCGGTTCGGAGACGTCGTCCAGCGACGAAAACTCCGCTGCACGAACCTCATCCGGCCACAGGAGGGTCTGCAACACGAGCACGCCGTCGCGTACGCGTAGTGCTGCAAGACGGGTCTTCTGGCGAAGCGTGAAATGCACGAGCGCGGTCTGGTCGATCTTCTCGAGCGTCTTCGCAAGCAGCACATACGCTTTCGGCGTCGCCGAGTCGGGTTCGAGGTAGTAGCTCTTGTCGAGCAGGATCGGATCCAACTGTTCGGACGGTACGAACTGCAACACCGGAATCTCGTGCTTCTCGGCTGCGGGCAACTTGTTGAATTCGACGTCGGTCAAGATCACCCGATCACCTTCGGGGGATTCCCACGCCTTGTCGATGTCGGCGTACTGCACCGAGTTTCCGCACACCGAGCAGACTCGGTCGTACTTGATTCGACCGCCGTCCTTGGCATGTACCTGGTGAAACTTGATGTCGTGATCGTCGGTAGCGGTGTACACCTTCACCGGAACGTTCACGAGTCCGAACGCGATTGAGCCCTTCCAGATCGACCTCATGTGTCCATGATGGTCGAATCCGACCGTTTAGGCGAGCGATTGCCCGGCAAGATCGTCGACTTCACAGCGATACTTCGCAGTCCCGGCGGGAAATGTGCGAACAACTTTCGCATCGCAACGGCGGTCCCCGCAAGGTCGTTGCGATCGGAAAGATAGGCCCGCTGTAGTTCGATCGGCAGGTCGAAGAACGTGGCGAAGAACGGCGCCACCTGCCCCGCGTCCATGCCGAGCAACATCTTGAGGCCCGCGCGCCGCAGCTTGCGGACCCCGCGAGCAGGCAACGGCCACAACAGTTCTCGGAGATCGTCGCCGACGGCGATGGCTTTCGCGACCGGGTCGGCAAGGCCGAGTCCCATCGCGACGCTGTAGCCGGTTCCCGGGTGCATAAATCCGCCGCGTGAGCCGAAAGCTGTTGCGGTGCTCGTGAACAGCCTGCGTGGTCCTGGTTCCACGGGAAACCGAACACGTTCCAACCGTTCGGTTCCGTCGATGCGCACCCCTCGCGAGCGCAAACGAACCTCGAGGCGGGCGCGCAACTCGCGCAGATGCAGACCGGGGCGACCGACGAGGCAGGTTTCCTCCAGCAGGATTTCGTCGTTGCCGAGCGGCACCGCATAGAGGAACGACGGCGGATCCGTCGGCGAGGTGCCGTTGTCGCGTCGCCAGTCCATGAACCACGCGGTGGCGCCTTCCAGCGCTAGCCGCCCCGTCTCGCCATCGACGACGACGCCGAACGCGGTCTGCTCGGCTGTCGCGGTTGTGCGTGTCGTCCCGCGCGCGTCGATCACGGTCCCCGCACGCAGGGTGGTGCCGTCGGTCAGCGTCACCGAGTCCTCGGCGACGTCGATCGCCGTTCCTGTCACGACGAAGTTGTAGTCGAACGACAACGAATCCTGCAGACGCCGAGAATTCAGCACCGAGTAGGCCCGCGGAATCGTCTGCCGCCTCGTCGTCCAGACGTCCGGCTCGTCCGTCGTAGTTGCAATGACCGAGCGATCCAACCAGGGTGGGAGTTCGTCGTCCCAGATGGCGTAGGTCGGCGTCCACGTTCGATGTGGATGTGTCTCGACGGCGCGAACCGACAAACCCGCTTCCGCGCAGCGATGGCTCAGTGCGAGACCGGCAGGACCGAGACCGACGACGAGAACGTCGGTCGGCGTCGTGTCCAGAAGTGCCATCGGACTCAGGACCTGGTCGAACCGACGGCGTCCGCGATCAGGCCGTGGTACTTCCAGACGTAGTGCGCATCGGTCGTCCGCAAGGCGCTGTCGACCTGAGCGCCGACGGCGAGCCAGTCGTCGACGAAGGTGCCACCGATCCACTCGATGAACAGCGGCTCATAGGAGCCGTCGTCCTTGTGCAGGTCGAGCACTGTGAGGCGGCCTTCGTGGCGGGAGCGACCGTAGCTGCGAACCCCTGCCGCCATGAATGCGGCGAAATCGTCGAGCGTTGCGAAGACGGCGGACGAGAATTCGCCGCTCGGTCGCAGTGCGGCCTCGAACATGATGTCGGTGCCGTCCTGCACCCGCAGTTCGGTTGCGGGCGATTCGCGCTCGATCGCGATGTCGACGAGGCGGTGCGGTGCCGCGAACCCGAGTGCGGACAACCGTGCGCCGACCGCAAAGTTCGTCTGGCGTTCCGGAACGAATACGGCCGGTTCACCCGACTCGGCGAGGATGGCATACCGCTGAGCGCAGGAGATGCTGCGTGGACCGACGATCGGGGGGAGTGGTGCCAACGTCACTCCGCGGAGGTCGAGCATGCAGAACGACACCACCGCGTAGCCGTTGACGACCTGCGGTGTGACGCAGGCGGGCAGTCGGTCGCGCAACACCTGCGGTGGCACCCTGAGATTGACGATGAACCGCTCGTGCATTCGCGCGCTCACCGAGGGAAGGCGTGAACCCATGTGTGCTCAGAGCCTGTCGGTGGGCAGGAGACCGCCGCTCACCCGCGCGCGTGTGCCCGACAGAACCTGGTCCCTCGTCATGGTCGGCAACGTTAGCGGAGTCACCACGAAGGTGGCAGGCGGCCTTGTCCGGAAGCGGTAAAATGGGTGGTTCTTGTGCTCGGAACCGGGCATCGACCCAGCTTCGACCCAGCCGTGACGCTCAGCCAACCCAAGGAGAACCCTGTGATTACCGCCACCGACCTTGAGGTCCGTGCCGGTGTGCGCACTCTCCTTTCGGCCCCGGGTCCGGCTCTACGCGTTCAGTCCGGCGATCGGATCGGCCTCGTCGGTCGTAACGGTGCAGGTAAGACGACCACACTGCGCATTCTCGCCGGCGAAGGCGAGCCGTACGCGGGTGCGGTGATTCGCTCGGGCGACGTCGGCTATCTGCCGCAGGATCCGCGCGAAGGCGATCTCGACGTTCTTGCGAAGGACCGAGTGCTCTCGGCACGAGGGCTCGATCAGATCCTTCGCGACCTCGAGAAGCAGCAACTGCTGATGGCAGAGGTGGTCGACGAGACCGAACGCGACCGCGCGGTCCGTAAGTACGGGCAACTGGAAGAGCGGTTCTCCTCGCTCGGTGGCTACGTCGCCGAGAGCGAAGCAGCTCGCATCTGCAACAGTCTCGGACTGCCGGACCGCGTGCTTGCACAGTCGCTGCGCACGCTGTCCGGTGGTCAGCGTAGACGTATCGAGCTCGCCCGAATCCTGTTCGCTGCCTCCGACGGTAGCGGCGGTCGGTCGGACACGGTCCTGCTGCTCGACGAGCCGACCAACCACCTCGACGCCGACTCCATCACCTGGCTGCGCAGTTTCCTGCAGAGCCACGACGGTGGGCTGATCGTGATCAGTCACGATGTCGAACTGCTCGCCGACGTCGTCAATCGGGTGTGGTTCCTCGACGCAGTTCGCAGCGAGGCCGACATCTACAACATGACGTGGCAGAAGTACCTCGACGCGCGTGCGACAGACGAGCAGCGCAGGCGCCGCGAACGCGCCAATGCGGAGAAGAAGGCCGGTGCGCTTCGGGTGCAGGCCGCAAAGATGGGTGCAAAGGCAACCAAAGCTGTTGCTGCACAGAACATGGCGAAGCGCGCCGACAAGTTGATGGCAGCCCTCGACGACGTCCGCGTCTCCGACAAGGTTGCCCACATCCGTTTCCCGGAACCGGCTCCGTGCGGGAAGACCCCGCTGATGGCCGAGAACCTCACGAAGGTCTACGGCTCGCTCGAGATCTTCACCGGTGTCGACCTCGCCATCGACCGCGGTAGTCGCGTCGTCATCCTCGGCCTCAACGGTGCGGGTAAGACGACATTGCTTCGGATTCTCGCCGGTGTCGAGACGCCGGAGGCCGGTTCGATCGTGCCGGGGCATGGCCTCAAGATCGGCTACTTCGCGCAGGAACACGACACCCTCGACGACGCCGCAAGCGTGTGGGACAACATTCGCCACGCGGCGCCGGACGCGGGGGAGCAGGACCTGCGCTCGCTGCTCGGTGCGTTTATGTTCACCGGTCCCCAGCTGGAGCAGCCTGCCGGCACGCTCTCCGGTGGTGAAAAGACGCGTCTCGCCCTGGCGGGTTTGGTGTCGTCGGCAGCCAACGTGCTGCTGCTGGACGAACCGACCAACAACCTCGATCCGATCTCGCGCGAACAGGTGCTCGACGCATTGCGCAGCTACGCGGGCGCAGTCGTTCTCGTCACGCACGATCCTGGTGCGGCCGACGCTCTTTCCCCCGAGCGCGTCATCCTGCTGCCCGACGGAACCGAGGACCACTGGTCGGCCGAATACCTGGAACTCATTCAGTTGGCGTGAAACTTGTTCGACTACTCGCGAGTAGCAAGTCGATGGTGGTTGATCAGCTCGAGGTGAGTGTCTAGCCTTGGATCTACGCTGGTCAGCGACTGGAGGACGCCATGGGCGAACGTGCAGGACTACCCAAAGGCGCCCGCGTGACGGGCAAGTCCAGAGACAAGCTGCAGAGTCAGCTCAAGAAGCAGTACGAAGCCGGTGCGAGCATCCGCTCCCTCGCGCAATCGACGGGGCGATCGTACGGCTTCATCCACAACGTCCTCGTCGAGTCGCACACGCAGTTGCGTAGCCGTGGCGGGGCAAATCGTAGAAGGGCCTCTGCCGCAGCCGGTTAGGCCTGTGCGGCGACTGTTCGGCCCGCGGTGCGCTCCTGCCACCAGTTCGGCGCGTCGACGAAGTGGTTGTCGTAAAGCTCTTGTGAGGCAGCAAGATCGGCGAGTGTCGCCGTGCCGTCCTGGATGCGACCGAGCAGGCGGAAGTAGTCGAATCGTTCGACCCCGGGTGTCAGCGCGATGAGAAGTCGTGCCGACGTGCCCGGTGCGGCACCGAATGCGTGCGTCATCCGTCTCGGGACCACCGCGGACCCGCCTGCGCCGACCGTCACGATGCGGTCGTCGAGAAGGATCTGAATCTCGCCGTCGATCACGTAGAAGAATTCCGACGATCGGGTGTGGAAATGCGGTGCGGCACCGTCTGCGCCTAGGTCCAGCCGGACTTCGAGGGTGGATAGAGCACCGCCCGTGCTGCTCGCGTCGAGGAGCAGGTGGGTCGACACGTGCTCGTTGCCGATGACCTCGACGTCGCTCGGTTGTACAACCGCTGCGTGTTCCATGGTGTCCTCCGTATCGCCGAGATAATTCGGTGAAAGATAATTCGCTACCGAACTATATGCCAGCGAATAGGATACGTCCATGGCAGCGCAAGGAAAAGTCGACCGAGTCGATGTGATCGTCGATCAGTGGTCGCGAGAACGACCGGACCTTCCGACGGAGGCGATGGGCATCTTCGGCCGTCTGGGTCGGGTCGCAATGCTGCTCGAGGCCGCGATAAACGCGACGTTCGATCGGCACGGTCTCCAGCGCGGGGAGTTCGATGTGCTTGCAGCACTGCGTCGTTCGGGAGCGCCCTTCGAACTGAACCCCTCGGTTCTCGCCGAAACGATGATGCTCTCGCGCGCAGGCATGACCGGTCGGCTCGATCGGCTCGAAGGTGCCGGACTTGTCCGCCGCATTGCAGACTCGGCAGATCGCCGCAGCGTTCGGGTTGCGCTGACACCCTCGGGACGGTCCCTGGTCGACATCGTCGTTGCCGACCACGTCGAGAACGAGGAGCGGTTGCTCTCGGTGTTGGCCGCGAAGGATCGGCGGGAACTCGATCGAATCTCGCGGCTGCTTCTGGCAGGTCTCGAAGCAGATACTTGACTCTCCAGCAACGGGAGGCCAGATGGTTGTGCTGTCGCTGGAAACAACCAGAAGGAGCCCGACATGTTCTCCCTGTACCCCGTCATCTGCGCCTCCGACGTAGCGCTCAGCCGCGACTACTACCGCGATGTGCTCGGCATGAAGGTCGTCTTCGATTCGGGTTGGTTCGTCCACCTGCAGGACCCGGCGAACGAGACGGTTCAGTTGGGCATCGTCGCCCGCGAGCACGACACCGTCCCCGTCGGCTATCGAACCGAGCCTTCGGGAGTGCTGGTCACCGTCGAGGTCGACGACACAGACGCGATCCACACCAGGGCCGTCGAACACGGACTGACCATCGTGATGCCGCTGCGCAGCGAAGAATTCGGCCAACGCCACTTCATGACAGTCGACCCGGACGGCTTGCTCGTCGACGTCGTGACGGTGATTCCGTTCAGCGAAGAGCAGGCTGCGTTCAGCGTGTGAGCGAGGTCAGTTCTCGAGCGTCGGACTCTGCGTGCGCACCGATGCTTCGACGAGATCGAGTACAGCCGAAAGGTTCTCGCTGACATGCCCGGATGCGATGCGCGCAATCAGGCCGTCGAGCACAAGGTCGAGATAGCCGAGCAGAACGTCGGTCGGTACGTCTTCACGTAGTCGACCCTCCGACTTGCGCTGTTCCAATCGTGCGATCGTCGCTGCGGTGAGTTCTTCGGACCGCTGCTCCCAGTTGCGGCGGAATTCGGTGTCGGTGCGGAGACGCCGTGCGATCTCCAAACGTGTTCCGAGCCAATCGAACTGCTCCGGATGCGCCAGCATGTCACGCATCACCTGAACCAGACCCTGGGTCGCTGCGACCTCGGCCATCCGGGCCGCGTCCTCGCGTGCCAGCGCCAGGAAGAGCGCGTCCTTGTCACGGAAGTGGTGGAAGATCGCACCGCGAGACAACCCGGTAGCTTCTTCGAGCAGCCGGACAGTTGCGCCGTCGTAGCCGAATTCGGCAAAACAACGTCGCGCGCCGTCGAGAATCTGACTGCGGCGCGCGGCGAGATGGTCATCGCTGACCTTGGGCAAAAGGCCTCCTTCGTAGGGCCTGCGGCCTCGTGAGTCTTTTCGGAGGGCAGGCCCTCCAAAAAGACTCACGAGCGCGAAGCGCCTAGGAGCGAACCATGTTCCGCAGCACGTACTGCAGGATGCCGCCGTTGCGGTAGTAGTCCGCCTCACCCGGTGTGTCGATGCGGACAACCGCGTCGAACTCCACCTTGGAGCCGTCTTCCTTGGTTGCAGTGACGTGGACGGTCTTCGGCGTCTTGCCGTTGTTCAGCTCCGAGATGCCGTCGATGTCGAAGGTCTCGGTGCCGGTCAACTTCAGGCTCGACGCCGATTCGCCTGCCGGGAACTGCAGCGGGACAACGCCCATGCCGATCAGGTTCGACCGGTGAATGCGCTCGAACGACTCCACGATGACGGCCTTGACGCCCAACAGGCTCGTGCCCTTGGCCGCCCAGTCGCGCGAGGAACCGGAACCGTATTCCTTGCCGCCGAGCACGACAAGCGGAATGCCGGCCGCCTGATAGTTCTGCGAGGCGTCGTAGATGAACGACTGAGGCGCGCCGTCCTGGGTGAAGTCGCGGGTGTAGCCACCCGAAACATCGTCCAGCAGTTGGTTCTTCAGGCGAATGTTCGCAAACGTGCCGCGGATCATCACTTCGTGGTTACCGCGCCGCGAGCCGAGCGAGTTGTAATCCTTGCGCTCGACGCCGTGCGAGTCGAGGTACTGCGCGGCCGGGGTGCCCGGCTTGATCGGACCGGCCGGGCTGATGTGGTCGGTCGTGACCGAGTCGCCGAGCAGAGCAAGCACACGAGCGCCCTTGATGTCGGCGACGGGTGTCGTCTCCATCGTCATACCCTCGAAGTACGGGGCCTTGCGCACGTAGGTGGAGTTCTGGTCCCACTCGAAGGTGTCGCCCTCCGGGGTCTCCAGACCCTGCCAGCGGTGATCGCCCGCGAAGATCGTTTCGTAGGACGAGGAGAACATCTCACGGTTGATCGCGGACTTGATCGTGTCGTCGATCTCCTGCGCGGACGGCCAGATGTCCTTCAGGAACACGTCGTTGCCGTCGGTGTCCTGTCCGAGCGCGTCGTTCTCGAAGTCGAAGTCCATCGTGCCCGCGAGACCGTACGCGATCACCAGAGGCGGCGACGCCAGGTAGTTCATCTTCACGTCGGGGGAGATGCGACCCTCGAAGTTGCGGTTACCCGACAGCACAGCAGTGACGGTGAGGTCGTTGTCGTTGATCGCCTTGGAGATCGGCTCGAGCAGCGGTCCGGTGTTACCGATACACGTGGTGCAGCCGTAACCACCGAGGTAGTAGCCGAGCTTCTCGAGGTAGGGCCACAGACCGGCCTTCTCGTAGTAGTCGGTGACGACCTGCGAACCGGGTGCCATGTTGGTCTTGACCCACGGCTTGGTCGTAAGACCTTTCTCGACCGCATTGCGAGCGAGTAGCGCGGCACCGAGCATGACCGACGGGTTCGAGGTGTTGGTGCAGGACGTGATGCCCGCAACCACGACGGCGCCGTGGTCGAGGACGAACTCGCCCTTCTCGTCTGTCGTGACCTTGACCGGCTTGGTCGGACGACCCTCTGCGCCGTTGGCAGCGGACACGACGTCGACAGCGCCGTCGTCGGCGAACGAGAGAGTCGCCGGATCGCTGGCGGGGAACGACTCTTCGACTGCTTCGTCCAGCTGCGAGTGCGGCGTCGCCGACGAGTGACCCTCGGCGTCGTTCGTGTAGTTGTGAATGTCCTTGCGGAAGGCGATCTTCGACTCGCTCAGCAGGATGCGGTCCTGCGGGCGCTTCGGTCCGGCGATCGACGGAACGACGGTGGAGAGGTCCAGCTCCAGGTACTCGGAGTAGACGGGCTCCTTGTCGGCGTCATGCCACATGCCCTGTTCCTTCGCGTACGCCTCGACGAGAGCAAGCTGCTCGTCGCTGCGGCCGGTGAGGCGCAGGTAGTTGATGGTCTCGCCGTCGATCGGGAAAATGGCTGCGGTGGAACCGAACTCGGGGCTCATGTTGCCGAGCGTCGCGCGGTTCGCCAGGGGAACCTCGGCGACACCCTTGCCGTAGAACTCGACGAACTTGCCGACCACGCCATGCTTGCGAAGCTGTTCGGTGACGGTGAGGACGACGTCGGTCGCCGTGACGCCGGGCTTGATCTCACCGGAAAGCTTGAAGCCGACGACGCGCGGAATCAGCATGGAGACGGGCTGGCCGAGCATGGCTGCCTCTGCCTCGATGCCGCCGACGCCCCAGCCGAGCACACCGAGACCGTTGACCATGGTGGTGTGGGAGTCGGTGCCGACGCAGGTGTCGGGGTAGGCCTGACCGTTGCGGACCATGACGGTCGGCGCGAGGTACTCGATGTTGACCTGGTGCACGATGCCCATGCCAGGGGGGACGACCTTGAAGTCGTCGAACGCGCCCTGACCCCAACGCAGGAACTGGTAGCGCTCGCCGTTGCGCTGGTACTCGAGATCGACGTTGCGCTCGAGTGCGTCGGCCTGGCCGAAGACGTCGAGGATGACCGAGTGGTCGATGACCATGTCGGCGGGGGAGAGCGGGTTCACCTTGCTCGGGTCGCCACCGAGCGTCGCGATCGCCTCACGCATGGTGGCGAGGTCGACGATGCAGGGCACGCCGGTGAAGTCCTGCATGATCACGCGGGCAGGGGTGAACTGGATCTCGGTGTCCGGGTCCGCGGACGGATCCCAGTTTGCGATAGCGCGAATGTGGTCCTCGGTGATGTTCGCGCCGTCTTCGGTACGAAGCAGGTTCTCCGCGAGAACTTTCAAGGAATAGGGAAGTTTTTCGGTGCCGGGCACGGCCGAGAGTCGGAAGATCTCGTAGGAGTTGTCTCCGACTTCGAGGGTGCCCTTGGCGCCGAACGTATCAATGCTTGCGGTCACGTCAGCTCCACTCAGGTGAGGGTCGCCGCCGACGGGGCTGTGTCGACGGCTCGTTGAGGCTTGTGGACCGAGGATTCGGCTTTCAACCTCGCTCCCGAGTCTAACAGTACGCTTGTCCTGTGAAACCGCGGGGCAAAATCGGTGAACTGAAAAAGTTGGAACGACGCGCCTCGCCGGAACCGATCCGGCCAGGATCGGCGTACCCGTTCGCGTAGTGTGCAACGAGGCTCGACCCGTCCTACACCGCTTGTCGAACAACTCCGCTCTCCGACCGCCTGTGCTCGCGCACCCCCGACCGAACCGGATGAATCGCCTGTGTCCTTTGCTACCTCGTTCCAGCCTGCTCGCGCAGAGTTGCCTCCGAATATCGACGTCGACGAGGTAGTCGCCGATCTCGCGGGCGACCACGTCGCAGCCGAGGGCAAGACCACGAAGGAAACAGCCGAATTGGTCGACATCGTCGAGCAAGCGCAGTCGGCGGGCATCGAGCTTTCCATCATCGTGATCCCCGCCAACCCCGGTCACGATTCGATGTTGCGAGACCTCGCGACCGAGGTCGGTAAGCAGGAGGGCGGCACCGTCGTCGTGCTCAGCCCCGACTGGATCGGGACCTACAGCACGACGATCAGTCGGGTCCAGCTCGAGACCGCAGAGGACCCGGCCAAGAATCAAGGTGGAAATTCGACGGTCGCGGCACAGAAGTTCACAGACGAGCTGATGACGGACAGCCTGCCGTGGACTGCGATCACAGCAGTGCTGCTTGCCGTGACGGTTGCTGTGGTTGCCGGGCTGTATGTCGTCAAATCCCGCAGGGACGAACCCGTAGTAACTCCGTCGACCGAAAAGTCGGAAATTCCCGATTAGGTAGAAATCATCGGGCATCGATTCGAATCAGGCTGCACTCGAAAAGAGTGCAGCCTGACTTTTTTGGCCGTATTCCGAGCGGGTTCTCCGCTGAAACCACGAGCATCCACCGCATCGTCGCAGGTAGAGGGCAACAAATTACGTCGATGTTATTTGTTACTGGAGTTCCTTTAGCGGCAAAAGTGTCGTACGGTGCCATTGACACTCTTGGGGAAGAAGTGTCGCAAAGAGTGCGAAGTGGTCCCGAGTTTCCAGTGATTCAGGACGGTTCGAGTGCTCGACGGTGTGCGTCTTGTGCCGGTTTGCGTCCGTTTTTCCCGTGGGCTCAGTGGACCGAGGGAGAGATTTGTGAAGCAGAAGTCGAGCAGCCGCGGCCGGCCGCGGACAGCTACGACTGCGGCGCGGGCTTTGATCGGCATGATCGTCGCCGTCGCCCTTGCCGCTGCCGTACCTGGTACGAGCGCCGCGGTCCCGCCACCACCGCCCAATCCCAGCGACTCCGACATCGCGCAGGCCGACACGCAGGTGCAAGCGCAACTCGGCAACGTCGGCGAGCTGATCAATCAGGTCGCCGCCGCGAACGAGCAGCTTCGCCAGCTCGACGACGCGGTTGCGGCAAAGCGTGAAGAGGTCAACAAGGCCCTCGTCGACCTGCAGAACGCGCGCAGCGCGGTCGATGCCGCCGCCGCTTTCGTCGGCACCGCTCAGCAGGCACTCGTCGACTCCGGCGCCCAGATCGAGCAAGCTCAGACACGTTTCGACGGCTACGCGGCACAGTCCTACATGCAGGGCAACGCCGGCGCGGCCTCGGTGGGTCCTACCTCGGATCGAAAACTCCCGACGACGTCATGAACCAGGCGCAGTTGCTGCAGCTTGTGTCGTCGAGCCAGGAAGCCGTCGTCGACAACCTGCAACGGGCCCGCACTGCACAGGCGAACAAGGACTCCTCCGCCCGCAAGGCGAAGCAGGACGCCGACGTCGCCGCAGCCGACGCCGAGGCGAAGAAGGGCGAAGCGGAACAAGCGATTGCGGTCGCCCAGTCCGCACTTGCGGAGCAGGCGAACCGCAAGCAGCAGATCGAGGATCAACGCGCGTCCGCACAGGCACAGCTCGACGCAGCGCGGTCCAACGTCGCGGGATTGCAGGATCAGCGCTCGAACTACGAGCAGTGGGACACCCAGCGGCAGTTCGAAGAGCAGGCAATCGCCGCCGCCGCCGAAACGGCCCAGGAACTCGCACTGCAGGCCGCTGCTCGCGTAGCGGCGAACCAGGCCGCGCGTGACCGCGCCGCAGAACTCTCGTCGGGGCAGCGGCCGCACACCCAGGTCGAAGACGACGACGCGAATTCGACGCCGGCGCCCAAGACCAAGTCGAAGCCGAAGAGCAAGACGAAGCCGAAGGTAACGGGTTCCGCAGCAGTCGAGACCGTGATCGACCGCGGCATGTCGCAACTCGGCGTGACCTACGCATGGGGCGGCGGCGACGAAAACGGCCCGACCAAGGGCATCAAGGACGGCGGCGTCGCCGACAGTCACGGCGACTACAAGAAGGTCGGCTTCGACTGCTCGGGGCTTATGGTCTACGCCTTCGCCGGTATCGGGATCTCGCTTCCGCACTACAGCGGCTACCAGTACACCTCCGGTGAGCAGGTTCCGATCGACGAGATGGAACGCGGCGACATGCTCTTCTGGGGACCCAACGGCAGCCAGCACGTCGCGCTCTACCTCGGCAACGGCGAGATGCTCGAAGCGCCGCAATCAGGCGACGTGGTCAAGATTTCCCCTGTTCGTGAGGGTGGAATCATGCCGTACGCGGTCCGCCTGTACGACTAGTCGAGAGCACCGCCCCATCGTGGCGGCGCGTTCGTGACATGCCCTACGACCTGCCTTGGACAAACCCGTTACGGCGCAATCGCCGGACACCTGGAATAGTTGTGTCGGGTAGCTGATTCGAGCACGATTCCTAGGTTGAAAGCGGTGGATTCTTGGTGACCTCATCCGACGGTGCTGCGTCGAGCCTCGCAACGGACGTCCAGATCCTCGAGAAAGCGATCTACGAGGTCAAGCGTGTGATCGTCGGTCAGGACCGACTGGTCGAACGTCTTCTCGTAGGTGTACTCGCTCGCGGCCACGTGCTCCTGGAAGGTGTCCCCGGCATCGCCAAGACCTTGGCGGTCGAGACGTTCGCGACTGTCGTCGGTGGCTCGTTCTCGCGCGTGCAGTTCACGCCCGACCTCGTTCCGACCGACCTGATCGGTACGCGGATCTACCGGCAGGGTCGCGAAGAGTTCGACACCGAGCTCGGCCCGGTCGTCGCGAACTTCGTCCTCGCAGACGAGATCAACCGTGCGCCTGCGAAGGTGCAGTCCGCGTTGCTCGAGGTGATGGCGGAGCGGCACGTGTCGATCGGTGGCAAGACCTATCCGATGCCGAGTCCCTTCCTCGTCATGGCCACGCAGAACCCGATCGAATCCGAGGGTGTCTACCCGCTCCCCGAAGCGCAACGCGACCGCTTCCTCTTCAAGGTGCTCGTCGACTACCCGTCGGTCGAGGAAGAGCGCGAAATCGTCTACCGCATGGGTGTCGTTCCGCCCGTTGCGAAGCCGATCCTCAACCCGGCCGAGGTCGTGCGGTTGCAGAAGGTCGCCAGCGAGGTGTTCGTCCACCACGCGCTCGTCGACTACGTGGTTCGGGTCATCTCCGCGACCCGTAATCCGGCGCAGTTCGGCCTCGACGATGTGGCGGGCTGGATCTCCTACGGCGCTTCGCCGCGCGCGAGCTTGGGCATCATCGCCGCATCACGTGCACTCGCACTGATTCGCGGGCGCGACTACGTCGTACCGCAGGACGTCCTCGAGGTCATCCCCGACGTGCTTCGGCACCGCCTCGTGCTGTCCTACGACGCCCTCGCAGACGAGGTGTCCCCCGAGGACATCATCACGAAGATTCTGCAAACGGTCGGCCTGCCGCAGGTGGCCGCACAGCCGATCGCGGCCCAGCCGCACGCGCCCGCACCGCAGGGGCCGCCGCAGCCACACGTACCGGGTCCGCCGCAGCAGGGTCAGCCCCAGCAGGGACCTCCGCAGCAGGGTCAGCCTCAGCAAGGACCTCCGCAGCAGGGTCAACCCGTGCCTCCGGCTGGATCCCAACAGCAAGGACCACAGCCGGGTAGTGCACCCGGTGGCGGTCCGGCGCCGTCGACGTCCCTCACCAAGTCGCAGTGACGGCGAATACTCCGCCGTCTTTTCGCTCGGGAAATCTCGACGACCCGAGACTTTCAGCAGCGCTGAAAACGCTCGAACTGACAGTTCGTCGCCGGTTGGACGGCGTGCTGCACGGTGACCATCAAGGTCTGATTCCCGGACCGGGCTCCGAACCAGGCGACGCCCGGCTCTACCAACCGGGTGACGATGTGCGGCAGATGGATTGGTCGGTCACCGCCCGCACGACCCATCCACATGTGCGGCAGATGGTTGCCGATCGTGAGCTCGAAACGTGGATCGTCGCGGACCTCTCGGCGAGCCTCGATTTCGGAACCGCCGACTGCGAGAAACGCGACCTCGTCATCGCGGCTGCCGCTGCGATCACCCACCTCACCAGCGGTGGCGGCAACCGGATCGGTGCCGTCGTCACCACGGGTGACAAGACGATTCGCATTCCGGCCAGGAGCGGCAGGATGCACGCACACGCTCTGCTGCGGAAGATCGCTGCGACACCACATGCCGAGGACGGCGTGCGTGGCGACCTCAAAGGTGGCATCGAATCGTTGCGTCGGCCACAGCGCAAACGTGGACTCGCCGTGGTGATCAGTGACTTCCTCGGCCCGATCGATTGGCAGCGGTCGTTGCGCGCAATCTCCAATCGCCACGACCTGCTCGCTGTCGAAGTGCTCGATCCGCGCGATCTCGAACTTCCCGATGTCGGCAACGTCGTTCTGCACGATCCGGAGACCGGGCGCACGCGTGAATTCAACGTGAGTCCCGAACTGCGTGCCGACTTCGCCGACGCTGCACAACAACACCGAATCGACGTGGAGCAGACGTTGCGTAGTTGTGGTGCGCCGGTGCTGACCTTGCGCACCGATCGCGACTGGATATCCGATGTCGTCCGCTTCGTCGCCACACGACGCACGAGTTTCGGCGCACCAGTGAACGGGGCACCGCGCCAGTGATTCCTACGCAATTCACCGCGACGATCTGGCTTGCGTTCGGACTCGTCGTCGTTGCTCTCGCAATCGGCTACTGGCTCGGCCAACGCCGCAAACAACGCGACGTCATGCGGTTCGCCAATATGGAGTTGCTCGAGAAGGTCGCACCCAGCCGACCCAATCGCATGCGACACCTTCCGGTTGCGCTGCTGTTGATCGGTCTGCTGCTGTTCACCGTTGGAGCGGCGTCCCCGACGAAGGAACAGCGGGTACCTCGCAACCGCGCGACCGTGGTTCTGGTTCTCGACGTCTCGCTGTCGATGGAGGCAACCGACGTCAAGCCGAGCAGGCTCGCAGTCGCGCAGGAAGCCGCGAAGGATTTCGCCGACGGACTCACGTCAGGGATCAACCTCGGTCTCGTCGCGTTCGCGGGCACCGCGTCCGTGCTGGTGTCGCCGACAACGGACCGGGAGGCCGTCAAGGTTGCCATCGACAGGATCAAACTCAGTGAGCGAACCGCGACGGGTGAAGGTATCTACTCTGCCCTGAATTCGATCGAGACGCTCGGCGCGGTGATCGGTGGCGCCGAAGAACCGCCGCCGGCGCGGATCGTGTTGATGTCGGACGGTAAACAGACCGTTCCCGACGACCAGGACGTCAGCAATCCTCGGCACGCGTTCGTCGCCGCCCGTGAGGCGAAGGCGAAAGGCATTCCGGTGTCGACGATTTCGTTCGGAACCAGTTATGGAACGGTCGAGATACCCGACCAGGAGCGTGGCGGTACCGATCGGGTCGAGGTGCCTGTCGACGACGATTCGCTGCGGGAAATCGCGAATCTCTCCGGTGGCGAGTTCTATACGGCGTCGAGTTTGGAAGAGCTGACGGCCGTCTACGACACTCTCGAACAGCAGATCGGTTACGAGATAAGACGCGGCGACGCGAGCCGGCTGTGGTTCCTGCTCAGCGGCCTTGTCACGGCCGCAGGCGTTGCGACTGCGCTTGTGCTTCGACAACGGATCCCGTGATCCCGATCTCCGTTCCGAAAATTCCAGACGATAGGTTGTTCGGTATGTCGAACCCCTCGCGCTCGGTCTTGGTCACCGGCGGCAACCGCGGAATCGGTCTCGCTGTCGCTCTTCGGCTCGCTGCCGACGGTCACAAAGTCGCTGTCACACATCGTGGCTCGGGCGTGCCGGACGGTCTGTTCGGCGTCGTGTGCGACGTCACCGATTCCGACGCCGTCGATCGTGCTTTCAAAGAGGTCGAGGACCATCAGGGCGCGGTGGAGGTGCTCGTCGCAAACGCGGGCATCACCGACGACACGCTGTTGATGCGCATGAGCGAGGAACAGTTCAGCCGGGTCATCGATGCCAACCTGACCGGCGCTTTCCGCTGCGCCAAGCGGGCGAATCGCGCGATGCTGCGGGCTCGCTGGGGTCGGATGATCTTCCTCGGCTCCGTCGTCGGTATGGGCGGCGGACCCGGTCAGATCAACTACGCGGCGTCCAAGGCCGGTGTCATCGGTATGGCTCGCTCGATCACGCGGGAACTCGGTTCGCGCTCGATCACCGCAAACGTGGTTGCACCCGGCTTCATCGAAACCGATATGACGGCCGAGTTGGACGAGAAGTACAAGACGATGGCGCGGGAGTTCATTCCGTTGCAGCGTCTCGGCAAGGCGGAAGACGTGGCCGCTGTCGTCAGCTTCCTCGCCTCCGAGGATTCGGCGTACGTGTCCGGCGCGGTGATCCCGGTCGACGGCGGTATGGGAATGGGCCACTAGCTTGGTTCGGCCGAGTCGGTTCGGCTGAATCGGTTCGGCTCCCACAACAAATTTTTCACCGATCAGGAGACACATCATGGGCGGACTGCTCGAAGGCAAGACCATTCTCGTCACCGGAATCATCACCGATTCGTCGATCGCGTTCCACGTGGCGAAGACCGCGCAGGAGCAGGGTGCGAAGGTCGTGATCACGGGCTTCGATCGGCTGCGTCTGATCGACCGCATTGCCCAGCGTCTCCCGCAGCCGGTGCCGCCCGCGATCTCGTTGGACGTGCAGAATCCCGAGCACCTCGAAACTCTTGCCGAGCGGGTGCGCGAGCATGCTCCCGAGGGGATCGACGGTGTCGTCCACTCCATCGCATTCGCACCGCGCACCTGCCTCGGTGCCCCGTTCCTCGACGCCCCGTGGGCCGATGTTGCGGTCGCGCTGGAGATTTCGGCATATTCGTACTCGGCGCTCGCGAAGGCCCTGCTGCCGGTTCTCAACGACAACGCCTCGATCGTCGGTATGGATTTCGATCCGCGCACCGCGGTGCCGTTCTACAACTGGATGGGTGTTGCGAAGAACACCCTCGAAGCCGTCAACCGCTACGTCGCGCGCGAGGTCGGCGATCGTGGCATCCGCTCGAACCTCGTCGCGGCCGGCCCGATCAAAACGCTTGCGGCCAAGGCTATTGCGGGCACCGCGACGGGTGAGGCGACGGCAATCAACGAACTGAACACGGCATGGGACGCGAAGGCGCCGATCGGCTGGAACGTCGACGACCCGACGCCGGTCGCCAAGTCGGTCTGTGCCGTGCTGTCGGATTGGCTGCCTGCGACCACCGCCTCGATCGTCTACGTCGACGGCGGCGCCAGCCACATGGGCGGCTGAGCAGCAGGTGCCCGATGCCCTGCTTCTCCTCTCGTTCGGTGGTCCCGAGCAGCCCGACGACGTCATGCCGTTCCTCGAGAACGTCACTCGCGGTAGGGGAGTGCCACGCGCGCGCCTCGAAGCCGTTGCCGAGCACTACATGCATTTCGGCGGAGTCTCGCCGATCAACGAGCTGAATCGGCAGATCATCACGGCGGTCGAGGCGCAATTGCGTTCGGCGGAAATCGATTTGCCGGTATATTTCGGTAATCGCAACTGGCATCCGATGATCGAGGACACCGTTGCGCAGATGCGCGACGACGGCGTCAGGTCGGCACTCGTCTTTCCGACGTCGGCGTGGGGTGGCTACTCAGGATGCAGGCAGTACCACGAGGACATCGCGCGTGCCCGGTCTGCAGTAGGTCCGAATGCCCCGCAGTTGGTGAAGCTGCGGCAGTACTACGACCATCCGCTGCTCGTCGCGTCGTTCGCCGACGCGGTCGGTGCTGCGGTGGCCGAACTACCCGCCGACCGACGTAGCGGTGCACGACTGGTGTTCACCGCACATTCGGTGCCCATCGCCGCCGACGCTGCGGCCGGTCCGCCGGAGGACGGTGGCAACCTCTACAGCCGCCAAGTAGGCGAAGCCGCTCGATTGGTCGCTGCCGCAGCAGGATTCGAGTCGCACGATCTGGTCTGGCAGTCCAGGTCGGGTCCGCCGCAGGTGCCGTGGCTCGATCCCGACATCTGCGATCATCTGGAGGCGCTGGCCGCCGCCGGTACCGACGCTGTTGTCGTCTGTCCTGTCGGTTTCGTGTCCGACCACCTCGAGGTCGTGTGGGATCTCGATACCGAAGCCAGTGAGAAGGCAGCCGAACTCGGCATCGCGTTCGCACGGGCGGGAACGCCGGGAACAGACCCGCGTTTCGCGGAACTGGTGATCGACTTGATCGCAGAGCAGCGTGGCGATATCCCAGTGCAGCGCTTGGGAACCGAACCGTCCTACGGGGTCGGTCGTGACGGAGTCAGTTGCCGAACGGGTTGCTGCGCAAGGTAATCGCCCTCGCTGATCACGCCCGCCGGACACCCGATCGTAGGCACGAGTCGAGCGCAGCGAGCCGCGCCGATCGGACGGCATCCCACAGTGGGCGAAGTTGGTCTTGCCTGGCCGTGTCGATCGTCGCTGTGAGCGCATCCATTGCCGGACCCCGTTGGGCGACAGTCAGAATTGCGGCGACCTGATCGGCGCTGTCGAGTACCCGCAAGGCGCGCGGTGTGACCGACGGCGGGTACGGGTGCCGTGTGTACTCGGCGAGTTCGTCTTCGATCGCGTCACGGGGATCCTCGTCGCGGGATTGCGAGGTGACGCTTGCCAGCTTGGAGAGCGCGTCGGCGGCGGCACGCACTGCTTCGCGCATCGCGAACTCGGCTTCACCGAGTGTCAGTTCGTTGCTTCGGACGTCGGTGATCGGTACGTCGTGCACGGTCCAGCACAGGGTGTCGTCGTCGGTCCAGCCAGGGACGAGGCCGGTGCCTCTGCGCCCCGGTTCGCCGACAAGGAGCCCTTCGCCTGCCTCGATCGCTTCCGTCGCGAAAGGAGTGCCGGTCGGCAGACCGCGGACGTCGCCGGGTACCGGGAAGAGGATCCGCATTTCACTCGACTGCGATGCGAGGGCCTCACGAATCGTCTTGAGAAGCGTTGTGGCTCCCGTTCTTTCGGGTTCCGGCCACGGCAACCCGGTGCGGGCGGCGACCCCTGGATCGCTGGCAAGTACCAGAGTGTTGGGTGCCCATGTCCCCAACGCCTCCAGGACGTCGTCGGGCGCGCTTGTGCCCGCCAGCCAGGAGCTGGCCCATACGGCGAGGGTGGCGCTTGGAGCACTCATAATGACCGAGCATAGGACGGCGTGGCGTGCCGCGCTCGGTGATGAGCATCGCTTAGCGTCTTTCGTTGATACGAAGGGATGTGCAGCGAACGTGACACCGCGGGATATGTACGGCGGGGACATTTTGTCCGGACACAGCAGGGCGCGTAAAGCTGTCGTGCCGAAGGTTGCGGCCGAACGAGACCTGGTCGTCGAGGACGCGGCAACAGGCTTCTGTGGCGCTGTCGTCGGCTTCGAACGGTCCTACGACGGCGAGTTCGTCCGCTTGGAGGACGGCGCTCGACGGACGCGTCTGTTCGCCATGCGCGAGGCGGCCTTTCTGCTGGAAGGCAAGCCGGTGACGCTCGTGCGACCGACGGCGAAGCCCGCTCAGGCAGCGAGGACGCGGTCGGCGTCCGGGTCGACCAAGGTCGAAGGTTTGCGGGCACGGGTAGCGCTGCCGAGTCGAATCTGGGTCGAAGGTGTGCACGATGCTGCACTCGTCGAGCGGGTGTGGGGCCACGATCTGCGTGTCGAAGGCGTCGTTGTCGAACACCTGGAAGGTCTCGACAACCTCGGCGAGCGACTCGTCGAATTCCAGCCGGGTCCAGGACGTTTGGTCGGCGTGCTCGTCGACCATCTGGTCACGGGCTCGAAGGAAACGCAGTTGACCAAGGGGCTTGGTCCGTACGTCATGGTGACCGGTCATCCCTACATCGACGTGTGGGAAGCGGTGCGGCCCAAGGCTGTCGGAATCGAAGCGTGGCCGAAGGTACCACGTGGTGAGGACTGGAAGACGGGCATCTGCACACGCCTGCGTTGGGGTACGCCACAGGAAGGTTGGCGGCGGGTGTACTCGGCTGTGAACTCCTATCGTGACCTCGAAGCACCGCTGATCGGAGCGGTCGAGCGGCTCGTCGATTTCGTGACCGCTGGCGAGGCTGCCGGATCTGGTTAGTCTTGGGTTATGGCGGCTTTGATCTGGCTCGTAGCGGGGTTGCTTCTCGCTGCCGCCGAAGCGCTCACCGGTGATCTGTTCCTGCTGATGCTGGGCGGCGCTGCGCTCGCAACTGCGGGTGTCAGCGCGCTCACCGACTTTCCGGTGTGGGCGGACGCGATCGTGTTCGGTGTCGTCGCCGTGACTATGCTCGCGACCGTTCGTCCTGTGCTGTTGCGGCGGATGTCGTCGCGTCCGGCGCTGGCGATGAATGCCGACGCGTTGAGCGGCAAGCATGCGCTGGTGTTGGAGGAGGTCGGCGAACATGCGGGGCGAGTCAAACTCGACGGCGACGTCTGGACAGCCAGACCGCTCGATGTCACCGAGGTGTATCCGCCGGGCACGACCGTGACCGTGATGAAGATCGACGGCGCGACCGCCGTTGTATGGAAGGGCCCGTGATGATTGCTCTGATCGCTTTGGCCGTGATCGTCCTGTTCGTCGCGGTTGTCGTGTACAAGTCGATTGCGCTTGTGCCGCAAGCCGAAGCCGCCGTCATCGAGCGGTTGGGCAGGTATGCGCGAACGGTGTCGGGGCAGCTCACCTTCCTGATTCCGTTTGCCGACCGCATTCGGGCGAAGGTCGATCTGCGTGAGCGGGTGGTGTCGTTTCCACCGCAGCCGGTGATCACGCAGGACAACCTCACCCTGCACATCGATACGGTCGTCTATTTCCAGGTGACCAATCCGCAGGCCGCTGTCTACGAGATCAGCAACTACATCGCGGCCGTCGAGCAGTTGACGGTGACGACGCTGCGCAACGTCGTCGGCGGAATGACGCTGGAAGAGACCTTGACTTCGCGTGACGCCATCAACCGGCAGCTGCGCGGTGTGCTCGACGAGGCAACGGGCCGTTGGGGTCTGCGCGTTGCTCGCGTCGAATTGAAGAGCATCGATCCGCCGCCGTCGATCCAGGAGTCGATGGAGAAGCAGATGAAGGCCGACCGCGAGAAGCGGGCGATGATCCTCAACTCCGAAGGTATTCGCGAGTCGTCGATCAAGACGGCGGAAGGACAGAAGCAGAGCCAGATCCTGTCGGCGGAAGGTGCGAAGCAGGCGTCGATTCTTGCGGCGGAAGGCGAGCGGCAATCACGCATACTCCGTGCGCAGGGTGAGCGTGCCGCCAAGTACCTGCAGGCTCAGGGTGAGGCGAAGGCGATCGAAAAGGTCTTTGCCGCAATCAAAGCGGGCAAACCGACGCCGGAGATGCTCGCCTACCAGTATCTGCAGACGCTGCCCAAGATGGCTGAGGGCGACGCGAACAAGGTGTGGCTTGTGCCGAGCGACTTCGGTGACGCGCTCAAGGGCTTCGCCCGCAACCTCGGCGTGCCTGGCGAGGACGGTGTGTTCCGCTACGAGCCGACCGAGCCGGACGCGAATCTGCCACGCCCCGAGGACGATTCGGACGAGGTTGCCGGTTGGTTCGATACTCGCACCGATCCGGACATCGCGAGAGCTGTCGCGGATGCCGAGGCCATCGCGCGCCAGCCGGTGCAGGCGCTGGGACCGCTGCACAAGCAGGAAGAGCTCAGCTGAGCATGCCCCGGCCGATCGCACCGGCAGCGATTGCCCAGAGCACGCTGGTGAACGTGCCGATGATGAACTGCTCGGATGCGTGCGGTTCGCGTAGTTCTGGATAGCGGGCGAGACCTTTCACCGCAAGGACGATTGCCATACCTTCCGGCCAGCCTGCGAGTACCGCGCCTGCGATGGCTGCGCGTTCGAGTATGCCGATGATGCGACCGCCTTTGAGCGGTCCGCCGGTAGCCGGTTGCTGTGCTGGTTGCGTCGCATCGCGGCGGGCGATGCGAAAGGCGGCCGGCGCCAAGGGAAGACCGCCGAGCGCTGCCGCAACCAGGGTGAGGACGGCTGTAGCACCGAGAGCGAATCCGCTGACCTTGGTCGTCTCCGCGCCGGCGATCGCCGCGACCGCGAGCGCGACGAGTGCGGCTACGGGTGCCAGCCAGGCGGGAATCTTCTTCGGGCTCAAAGCTGCCGGCGCTACCCCGGCAATGCCGAGGAATACGAGCGCAAGGATCGTCATCGGTTGTCTGCCTCACCCAAGAGTCGTGCGGCGAGGGCCCGTGCTGGACCCTCGGCCTGCCAGCCGGCGGTGGAGAGCCGTTGCGACACGGCCTGTTTGCTGATCGCGAGCTTATCGGCAGCCTCCGACTGAGTTAGGCCCATCCGCATCTGGTCGACGGCGGCGTGTCCCTGTGTCGATCGTTTGGTGATGAGCAATGCCAGCAGCGTGAGAACGGCTTCGACATCCTCGGCGGCCTGGGTATCGGATCCGTTGACGGCAACGGCCGCCGGAGCGTTCTTGGCTCGGGTGACTGCGACCCGTGCTGCCTCGAATGCTGGTCCTCGACCTGCGCGCGTTTGTGGTGGCAGTGGTTCTTCGACCTCGCCGATACCGATTCCGACACTCCAGTGTCCATCCCGGACCAGGTCGAGCGCGATGTCGACCACGATGTCCGGATTGTCGGTGACGCCTTGGATCTCGTCACCTGCCGTGCGTTCGAACTGTCGGACGAGCGTTCTGTCGGCCAGCGTTCGAAGTATTGCTCCGACGCGGTCGACGTCTTTTCGACTGCCTCGTTGGTCGATCGTCATCACGAACATGAGTCAAGGATATTAGCTTTACATTTCAAAATCAAGCGTACAAACTTGACTTGTTGAAAGTAAGGCTCAGGGCTTGACCACAGGGGAAGGTGTCGCCGGCGGCACCTGGGGTGCGCCGACTGACATCTTGGCATCGAGAACCAACCCGGCGATGCCGATGGCGATGCAGATGCCGGACAGGACGAGAAGGGCAGGATCGGTTCTGCCGGTGAGGGCGTCGCCGAGCAGGACGACGCCGACTGTGCCAGGAATCACACCGATGACGGTGGCGACCAGATAGGGAACGAGCCGGATCGACGAGACGCCACAGCAGTAGTTGATCACCGAGAACGGGATGGGTGCGATCAGCCGTAGCGATCCGACGGCAAGCCAACCACGTCGAGCCAGATGCACGTCGACGGACCGAATGGCCGGATGCGTAAGCCGGGAGGCGACGCTGTCCCGCCCGACCGCGCGAACCAGTAGCAAGGCGAGCGCCGCGCTCACCGTCGTCGCCGACACCGCGAGCAAAATGCCTGTCAGAGGCCCGAACAGCACTCCGGCGCTCAAGGTGAACACGGTTCGCGGAAAGGGCGCGACGGTGATCAGCGCATGGGCGACGAAGAAGACGAGGGGAAACCACGGGCCGACGGAATCGGCCCAACTGCGCACCTGCTCCACATCGGGATGCGGGAGGAGTGTGCCGACGACGAACAGGGCGATCACCGCGCAGAGGAGTAGCAACAGCTTCGCTCCGACCCTCGACTTCATCGGACTACGAAGTCGCCTGCTCACAAGGGCAAAGGCTACCCGCCGGTAGCTCGAGTCGAGGTCGGACGGCCGCAGAACGGCGGTTAGCATCAAGGTCGAACGTGACCACAGCTCGCGCCGGACTCCTACGAACGGGCTCCCTCGAGCGGAAAAGGACAGCACCAGTGTCGACCGCACAATCGACGGACTCACAACCGGCACCTCCGCAACCGTCGCGGGCCGCAGCGGACTACGCGGCGTGGCAGCGCGCGGTCGCCGGCGTTCTCGCCAAGTCGCGCCGTGTGGATGTCGGCGAACTCCCCGAGAACCCGGAGAAACTCCTCGACGTCCGCACCTACGACGGCGTGACGGTCTCACCGCTGTACACGGTCCTCGACGAGCAAGCCGAAACTGCACTTCCCGGTGTGTTTCCGTTCGTTCGCGGCCGTGATGCACATCGTGACGTCAATCGTGGCTGGTTGGTGAGTGGGCGTTTCGACCTCGCCGATCCGGCAGAGGTCAACCAGTCGATACTGGACGCACTCGGCAACGGGGTCAGCGCGATCTGGCTCGGCATCGGCAACGGTCGACTGCCTGCGGGAGGTATTTCGGCTGCGCTGGACGAGGTGCTACTCGACCTCGCACCGCTGACCCTCGATGCGGGTGCCGACGTGGCCGAGGCCGCGCGTGCGGTCTTCGCGGTGCTGGACGAACGCGCGGCAGCAGGCGACGGCGTCACCGATCGGACGTCCGTCACGGTCAATCTCGGCGCTGCGCCGTTGACGACGGACTTCGCAGCGCGCTCGGGTCGCGAGATCGTCGACGTCGACTACGACGATGCACTCGAACTTGCTGCTGCAGCTCACGATCGGGCCGAAACCGTCAGGGCGATCACCGTCGACGGCACCGTGTTCCACAATGCCGGCGCAAGCGACGCCGAAGAACTCGGCGCAGGCATCGCGGCGGGACTCGAGTACGTCAGGAGCCTCACCGGAGCAGGGCTGACGATTTCCGCCGCGCTCGGTCAGCTCGAATTCCGTTATGCCGCAACCGACGACCAATTCCAGACCATTGCCAAATTCAGAGCAGGCAGACAGGTCTGGTCGAGGATCGCCCAGGTGTGCGGTGCGTCCGAATTCGGCGGTGCCCCACAGCATGCGGTGACCTCGGCAGCGATGATGACCCAGCGTGATCCGTGGGTGAACATGCTGCGGACGACTCTCGCCGCATTCGGAGCCGGTGTCGGCGGCGCGGACGCGGTGACAGTGCTGCCGTTCGACGTTGCAGTCCCTGCCGGTTCGCTGGAGATCTCGAAGTCGTTCGCGGCCCGCATCGCTCGCAACACCCAATTGTTGCTGCTGGAGGAAGCCCACCTCGGCCGGGTACTCGACCCCGGTGCAGGCTCGTGGTACGTCGAAAGTCTCACCGGTGCAATCGCCGAGCAGGCCTGGGCGTTCTTCCAGGAGATCGAAGCCGCCGGTGGTTACCGTGCCGCGCTCGAATCCGGCGTGATCGGCGACCGCATCGCAGCGACCCGCGCCGCTCGCGAATCCGATGTGGCACATCGCAAGACCTCGATCACCGGTATCAACGAATTTCCGAACCTGGGGGAGAAGCCGTTCCCGGCCGACGCCGAGGAGCCGCTGCCAGGAGTGGCGCGCTACAGCGCGGCATACGAAAAGCTGCGTGACCGTTCCGACAAGTACCTGGCAAGCAACGGTTCTCGGCCGAAGGTGCTGCTCGCAGCGCTCGGTCCGGTGGCCGAGCACAACGTCCGAACGACGTTCGTCACCAACCTGCTCGCCTCCGGCGGAATCGAAGCCGTCAACTCCGGACCGCTCGACCTGGCAAGCGTCCTCGATGTCGTCCGTGACGCGGGGGCAACGGTCGCGGTCCTCTGTGGCAGCGACAAGCGTTACGGCACAGACGGAGTGCCCGCAGTCGAGGCACTACGCGTCGCGGGTATCGACACCGTCCTGGTCGCCGGACCCGAGAAAACATTTGCCGACGCCGAAGGAGCCGATCGCCCCGACGGTTTCCTGACAGCACGCATCGACGCGGTGGCAGCTCTTTCGGAGTTGCTCGACACACTGGGAGCGACAGCATGACCCGCGAGGTAACGCACAGGATCGGCAACTTCGCCGAAGTCCCGCTGCACGATCCGGACTTTCCGGTCGTGCCGCCGCCGACGCCCGAGCAGGTCGACGAGCACATCAACGCTGCGGCTGTGGCGAACAACTACAGCGCCGAGCAGGTCGTGTGGTCGACACCCGAGGGCATCGACGTTCGCCCGGTGTACACGAAAGCCGATCGTGATGCCGCGAAGGAATCCGGCTATCCGGTCGAAAGCTTTCCGGGTACAGCACCTTTCCTGCGAGGCCCGTATCCGACGATGTATGTGAATCAGCCGTGGACGATTCGCCAGTACGCGGGCTTCTCGACCGCCGCCGACTCGAATGCCTTCTACCGCCGCAACCTCGCGGGCGGTCAGAAGGGCCTGTCGGTCGCGTTCGATCTCGCGACCCATCGTGGCTACGACTCCGACCATCCCCGGGTGCAGGGTGACGTCGGAATGGCCGGTGTCGCAATCGATTCGATTCTCGACATGCGGCAGCTGTTCGATCACATCCCGCTCGGAAACGTCAGTGTTTCGATGACGATGAACGGTGCGGTGCTGCCGATCCTCGCGCTGTATGTCGTTGCAGCCGAAGAGCAGGGTGTCACTCCGGATCAGCTTGCAGGCACCATCCAGAACGACATTCTCAAAGAGTTCATGGTCCGCAACACCTATATCTATCCGCCGAAGCCGTCGATGCGGATCATCTCCGACATCTTCGCCTTCACCAGCGCGAAAATGCCGAAGTTCAACTCGATTTCGATTTCGGGCTACCACATCCAGGAAGCGGGTGCGACGGCCGACCTCGAGTTGGCGTACACCCTCGCCGACGGCGTGGAATACATCCGTGCCGGGCTGGAAGCCGGCATGGACATCGATACCTTCGCGCCGCGGTTGTCGTTCTTCTGGGCCATCGGCATGAACTTCTTCATGGAGGTCGCCAAGCTGCGTGCAGGCAGGCTGCTGTGGGCCGAGCTGGTGGCGAAGTTCGAACCCAAGAGCGCGAAATCGCTGTCGCTGCGCACACATTCGCAGACCTCGGGATGGTCGTTGACGGCTCAGGACGTCTTCAACAACGTCGCTCGCACCTGCGTCGAAGCGATGGCCGCAACGCAGGGCCACACGCAGTCGTTGCACACGAACGCACTCGACGAGGCACTGGCGCTGCCGACCGACTTCTCCGCCCGTATCGCGCGCAACACCCAGTTGCTGCTGCAGCAGGAATCGGGAACGACCCGCCCGATCGATCCATGGGGCGGTTCGCACTACGTCGAATGGCTGACCAACGAACTTGCCAACCGAGCGCGCGCGCACATCGACGAGGTCGAGGCCGCGGGCGGTATGGCGCAGGCGATCGGCGAGGGCATCCCGAAGCTGCGAATCGAAGAGGCCGCCGCACGTACACAGGCGCGGATCGACTCCGGCCGCCAGCCGCTCGTCGGCGTCAACAAGTACGTACCCGACGAGCCCGACACCATCGAGGTGCTCAAGGTCGAGAACTCGAAGGTGCGGCGCGAACAGCTCGAGAAGCTGGAACGACTGAAGGCCGAACGTGATTCGGCCGCCTGCGAAGCCGCACTCGCCGAACTGACTCGGGCGGCGGCGTCGAACGAGGGCGGGATGGAGAACAACCTGCTCGCACTCGCCATCGACGCCGCTCGCGCCAAGGCTACGGTCGGCGAGATCTCCGATGCGCTCGAAAAGGTCTACGGACGTCATCAGGCCGAGATCCGCACCATCAGTGGCGTGTACCGCGACGAGGCCGGAAAGTCGAGCAATATGGCAAGCGCTACCGAACTCGTCGAGAAGTTCGCCGAGCAGGACGGTCGTCGTCCCCGCATCCTCGTTGCGAAGATGGGCCAGGACGGTCACGATCGCGGCCAGAAGGTGATCGCAACGGCGTTCGCCGACATCGGTTTCGACGTCGACGTCGGCCCGCTGTTCCAGACGCCGGAAGAGGTCGCCAACCAGGCGGCCGACAACGACGTCCACGTGGTCGGTGTGTCGTCGCTCGCGGCCGGTCACCTGACGCTGGTACCCGCACTGCGGCAAGCTCTTGCCGATGCGGGTCGTCCCGACATCATGGTCATCGTCGGCGGTGTCATCCCGCCCGGCGATTTCGACGCGCTCTACGAGGCGGGCGCCGCAGCGATCTTCCCGCCGGGAACAGTGATCGCGGATGCGGCAATTGGGCTGTTGGAAAAGCTTGGCGCGGCGCTGGGGCACGACCTCACACGGTGACGAATCCGATCGATATTCCTACCCTCGCGCAGTCCGTTCGTAACAACGAGCGGGCTGCGCTGGCGCGTGCGATCACCCTGGTGGAGTCGACGCGCAGCGATCACCGCGACCTGGCGCAGCAACTGCTGCTCGAGCTGCTTCCCGATTCAGGTGGGTCGCATCGTGTCGGCATCACCGGTGTTCCCGGCGTCGGAAAGTCGACGTTCATCGACTCTCTCGGCATGCGCCTGATCGGTCAGGGGCACCAGGTTGCGGTGCTTGCTGTGGATCCGTCGTCGACGCGTACCGGCGGGTCGATACTCGGGGACAAGACCCGCATGTCGCGCCTGGCGGTCGAACGCAAGGCCTACATTCGGCCGTCGCCGACCTCGGGAACCCTCGGTGGCGTCGCGAAGGCGACGCGCGAGACGATCGTGCTGCTCGAAGCGGCGGGCTACGACGTCATCCTCGTCGAGACGGTCGGCGTCGGTCAGTCGGAGGTGACGGTCGCCAACATGGTCGACTGCTTCTGCTTCCTGACTTTGGCACGGACCGGAGATTCGTTGCAGGGGATCAAGAAAGGTGTGCTCGAGCTCGCCGATCTGGTCGCGGTGAACAAGGCAGACGGCAAACACCTCATCGAAGCGAAAGGCGCAGCCCGCGAATTGCAGGGTGCGCTTCGGCTGATCTATCCGCACGACGCGATCTGGACACCGTCCGTTCTCACGATGAGTGGGCTGGAGGAATCCGGGCTCGACGAATTCTGGGACACGGTCCTGCGGCATCAAAAGGTGCTCGAGGCAGCGGGGGAGTTCCAGGAGAAGCGACGCCGCCAGCAGATCGACTGGACGTGGACGATGGTCAACGAGCAATTGCTCCGGCGACTCGCGAGCAGCGACAAGGTGAAAGCGATTCGAACGACCGTCGAGTCGCAGGTTCGCGAGGGTTCGTTGACCGCCGCACTCGCGGCCCAGCAGATCCTCGATGCGTTCGACAGCTGATCGGTCGGCTCGACAGGTCGGTCGGTCGCTGCTAGAACCGAAGCAGTGAGCAACTTTGCGCGGGGAGTAGCGACGGTGGCGGCCGCAGCGGTGCTTGGTGTCGTTGCGGGGTGCAGCGCCGAGTCCGGTACGCCGACGGCCAACGAGTCGGACGTCGCGAGCTACCGCGAGGAACGCGACGCGCAGCGTAAACAGGACGAAGAGGCGGCCAGACAGCAGGTGTGCGGGACGTTTCAGACGACGGCGCTGCGAGCGACCGACAAGTACAAGGCGATGATCGCCTCGAATGCCGTCGCCGGCGCCGACCTCCTCGTCCGGCTCGACGAGGCCAAGACGGCCCTGCGGGAGTCGGCAGATTCCGTCGACGAGGCTCTCGACCAGCAGGAAGATGTCCCTGACGCTGTCGCAACAGCGCTGCAGGAGTACGCGTCGGCAACGCGCACCCTCGCCGACGAGACGGAACGATGGCCGACCGTCAAGACGGCCGATGCACTCAATGCCGCGGCCGAGAAGCGGGACGGAACCAGTCGCACAGCGGCGAATCGCTGCGCATAGGCGGCTCCGCCGCTCGTGAGTCTTTTCGGTGGTCCCGCCCTCCGAAAGGACGCACGAGCAGCTTGCTGCCTCAGATCGGTGCTACGTCGAACCAGGCTGTGACGATCTCGTCGCTGGTGTGTGCAGGCCAGGCCGCTTCCACCAGATAACTCGACTGCGGTGCGTCGTAGAAGCCGACAATGATGAACGGCACCTGGTTCTCGCCGACGTACTTGCTGATCTCGACGGAGTTGCCGTAGCGACTCACCCGGTCGACCGACGCGCTTCGCGGTAGCGAATCCTTCGCCTTGCTCGCCTCGGCGGGGTTCTCGTACGCGATCACTTTGAATTCGAGATTGTCGCGGTCGATGCAGGTGACGGTGTAGACGAAGTTGGACTGCGCGTCGGGACTTTCGCCGTGGAAGATGTTGCACGTCGCGTCGTGAAAGCCTTTTCCGTTCTCGGTTGCGGGGACCAACTGTGGGAACAGTTCGATCGCGGGCTGCGCGCGCGCATAGCCGTCGGCGGGAGAGCCGGTCGTCCCTGCGGACGTGGAAGTCGTGGTGGTGGCCCGGGTGGTCGAGGTCGGCCCGGTCGCGGTGTCCGACGAATCGCCGGTGACGACGACGACCGCTCCGACACCGACGGCGGCAACCGCAGCAACACCGAGTGCTGCAGGGAGCAGCCACGGTCTGCGCCGCGAGGCGGGGACTGGAGTTTGCGGCACCGGAGCCGTCGCGGCACCCGCGAATGCAGCGGTGATGTCGTTGGCGAAATCCCCACAGCGCCAGTATCTTTGGTTCGGATCCTTGGCCAATACCCGGGCGATGACGTGATCGAGTGCGGGCGGCAGATCCGGGCGAATCGCGCTCAGTCGAGGCACGGGTGCAAAGAGATGGCCGTGCATCACCGCCATCGGACTATCGCTTGCATACGGCGGCCGACCGGTCAGCAAATGGAAGAAGGTGCAGCCCAACGAATAGACGTCCGACCTGGTGTCGAGCTCTTTGCCCTCCAGCTGTTCCGGCGAGGCGTAGACGAGCGTCGCGACCATGTCGCCTGCCTGGGTGAGCTGGGTGGACTCGTCGCGCGCTTTCGCAATACCGAAGTCCCCGAGCAGTACTCGTTCCTCCGGACCGAACGGCTCGGCAACGAGGATGTTGGCGGGCTTGACGTCGCGGTGGAGCAAACCGAAACCGTGCGCGTAGTCCAAGGCCTTCGCGGTCTCCCGGACCAGGTGCACAGCACGCATATCCGGCATCTCACCGCGAGCAAGCGCTGCCGACCCGTCGATCCCTTCGACGAGTTGCATCGCGATCCAGAGTTGCCCGCCTTCACTGCCGCGATCGAGCACCGATACGAGGTTCGGATGATCGAGACGGCCGGCGAGCTCGGCCTCGCGCTCGAATCGGGCCCGAAAGTAGTTGTCGTCGGAAAGCTGCGAGCTGAGCAACTTCAATGCGATCAGGCGAGGCAGACGTGGATGATGCGCCGCGTAGACCGCACCCATGCCACCTCGACCGAGCAGGCGATCGATCACGAAGCCTGCAAAAACTTGGCCGCGAGTAAGTGTCTCCATCGGTGCTCAACGCTACCTGCCAATCCGTCGAGCAGTTATCGAGACCGGGCACGCTGGCCGGGAGTCGGCAAGTCGACGTTCATCGATTCGCTCGGCATGCGTCTGATCGGTCAGGGGCACCGGGTTGCCGTACTTGCGGGCGATCCGTGTCGACGCGCACCGGCGGTTCGATACTCGGTGACAAGACCAGGATGTCGCGTCTCGCCGTCGAACGTAATGCCTACATCCGGCCGTCGCCGACGTCGGGAACCCTCGGGGGAGTGGCCAAAGCGAGCGGGAGACGATCGTGCTCCTGGAAACGGCGGGTTACGACGAGTTCTGGGACACCGTGCTGGCGGCCCAGCAGATCCTGGATGCGTTCGACAGTTGATCGGACTCAGGGCGACGTGCGACGTGCCGTGATGACCCATGCGGCGGAGTCCAGGCCGACTCCGCTCGGGCTCTCGTGTTCGACCATCAGTTGGTGTAGCGACTCGATGGCTTGTTCGCGCTCTGGGGCGGTTCGGCCTTGGAGCATCCAGTGGAGGAGTCCTAGAGCGAACGTCTGAGCCTCGCTGGCATTGCTGCCGAAGATCATAGGCTCCTGGCGGCCTTCGAATTGAACGTCATCGAAACCGACTGATTCCAGGAGTCGCCGCACGAGGTCGGGGTCGCTGAGTGAGAACGGTCCCGGGATGCCTGGTGGCGGTGTTGGTGGCAGCTGACCCATCAGAGTGCTGGTGAGGGCGCTGATCCATTCGTTGGATGCGAATGATTGCCACGTGAGCAAAGTGAGGGTTCCGCCTGGGTGCTAGGCGCGGGCAAGATTGGCGAAAGCAATTTCAGGTCGGCCGAAGAACATCGAGCCGGTTCGGCTGATAACCGCGTCGAAGTAGGCCGGTTCGAACCTGTACGTCTGGGCGTCGGCCTGGAGGAAGTGTGCGTTCAGGAGTCCTTCGCTGGTCGCGGTCGATCGGGCGACATCGAGCATCTGTGCTGAGAGGTCGACACCGAGTGCTTCGCCGTTCGGGGCGCTGCGTGCTGCTTCTCGGGTTGTTAGTCCGGTGCCACATCCGATGTCGAGCACGCGGTGGTGAGTGCGGATGGCGGCTGCCGCATGAAAGTGGGGTTGATAACGCTCCACGGTGCGGTCGAACGCAATTGCATGGGAGGCCCAGTAGCTGCCTTCGGTCCCGTCCCAGGCGGCGACCTGTTCTGCGTTGCTGACGTCGGGTTGTCGATGGGCAGTAGTCATGGTCGGTGGCTTCCTGTGTGAGGTGGCGACTTGGGCGCCTACTAGCTGGCTGGAATCGGGCCGAGCATCTCGATACCGCTTCTCGAGGCAACCTCGAGCACTGCTTGCATGTCCGGCGGCCCGTCGCTGGTCATGGCTGCGACCGCTCGGCAGAACCTCTCCATAGGCTGACCGGGTGTGTGCACGACGAGCGCGACGGCGAGCTCGGTGCTTTCGTTGCGCACGGTGTGCGGAGTACCTCCCCGCAGCGGTACGACGTCGCCCGGGCCGGCTTGGATCCGCTGCACGTCGGCGCCTTCCCCGACGTAGATGGTGAAGACCCCTTCCTTCACGAAGTAGATCTCGCTTGGCTCGTGCCGGTGCATCACGGGTGGACCGCCGCCGGGTTGCATCCGCACCTCGACAGCGAACAGGTCGCCGTTGGTGTCGGCGCACGACGCCAGCACGACGGTCTCATCAGGGCCGAGCATGATCCGCTCGGCTGTGGCAATATCGACAGGCAAGTTGTCCATATCCAGAATAATAGACAGGAGGGTTGTCGAGTGTCAAGAAGTCTTCCGGACCGCCCCGCCAACACCGCAGTGCTTATGCGCGAGGCATTTGCCGTCCTGAACAACGTCGTGCTCCAGCGGTTGGCCGGCCAGGGTCACGAAGTTGTGAGGACTGCGCACGGGGCGGTGTTTCAGTTCCTCGACGACGATGGAACGACAGTCAGCGTCCTCGCCGAGCGCGCGGGAGTCTCCAAGCAGGCCATGGCCGACTTGGTGCTCCATCTCGAATCACATGGATACGTCACCCGGAATCCGGACCCGACCGACGGCCGCGCAAAACTCGTACTTCTCACCGACCTGGGGAATGAAGTCATGAAGATCGCCGGGGCAGCTGTGCCCGAGATCGAGACAAAACTGGCAAACCTCGTAGGGGAGCGACGCCTGAAGCAACTTCGAGAAGACCTTCAGGTCATCATCGACGAGCATTGGTCGTGAGCATCGGACCAGGACCCGTGCTCGTCGGCGGTCCCAAGTGTGGCGTTGGGTGTTGATTGAGACCTGCCCCGCTGGGTAGTTCCCCAGATATGACTACGTACCAAACCGTCAATCCCGCCACCGGTGAAAAAGGCCGAGAATTCCCGAATCTGAACGAGGCGGAAGTCGCCGACGTGCTGACGCGGTCGCAGTCCGGCTACGAGGCATGGCGCCATACGACGCTGGAGGAGCGCGCGGAAATGCTGGCCACGACCGCTGCGCTGTACGAGAAGCGAGCGGACGAGTTGGCACGGATCATTTCCACGGAAATGGGCAAACCCATCACCGAAGCATTGGCCGAAGTCGAAATCTCGACGGCGATCTTCCAGTGGTACGCCGTCAACGGCATCGGACTCCTCGACGAAGAACCTCTCGATGTTGCCGGCGCGGAAGAATCCGTCGTGCACAAACGCCCGATCGGGCCGCTGCTCGGGGTGATGCCATGGAACTTCCCGTACTACCAGGTCGCCAGGTTCGCGGCGCCGAACCTGATGTTGGGCAACACTATTCTGCTCAAGCATGCAAGCAGTTGCCCGCAGTCGGCGTCGGTGATCGAGGAGATTTTTCAGCAGGCGGGCCTGCCACGCGACGCCTACATCAACATCTTCGTATCGACGGATCAGGTAGCTGAGATCATCGCCGACAGCCGCGTGCAAGGTGTGTCGCTGACAGGCAGCGAGAAGGCCGGCGCCAGTGTCGCCGAAACCGCGGGTCGCAATCTGAAGAAGGTCGTCCTCGAACTCGGCGGATCGGACCCGTTCATCGTCCTCGACTCCGACGACATGGCAGCGACGGTGGCATCGGCAACCAAAGGTCGGCTGTCGAACACCGGACAGGCGTGCAACGGAGCCAAACGCTTCATCGTGCTCGAGGACGTCTACGACGACTTCGTCGCCAAGTTGGTCGCCTCGTTCGAGGCGATCACACCAGGCGATCCGCTGAACAAGGAAACAGTGCTCGGTCCGCTATCGTCGCAGACCGCACTCGACGACCTGATCGAGCAGGTGGACAACGCCGTCACCGACGGAGCAACCGTGCTGACCGGTGGCAAGAAGATCGACGGACCGGGAGCATTCATCGAGCCCACTCTGCTCACCGACGTGACACCCGACATGGCCGCATACTCCGAAGAACTGTTCGGTCCGGTCGCGGTCGTCTACAAGGTCGCCTCCGCCGACGAAGCTGTGACGCTTGCCAATTCGTCCGCATTCGGACTGAGCGGATCGGTGTGGAGCACCGACCTCGAGCGCGCCCGTGGAGTAGCGGACCAGTTGGACGTCGGAATGGCATTCGTCAACGAGCACGGCACGACGTTGCCGGGTCTGCCGTTCGGCGGGGTCAAGCGGTCGGGCTTCGGCCGCGAACTCGGATCGTGGGGAATGGACGAGTTCGTCAACAAGAAACTCGTGCGAGTGTCCGCGGCCTAGTTTCCCCGGCGACTACTCGACCCCGAACAACTTCGCCGCGTTGTCGTGGCAGACCGCGCGCAACCAGTTGTCGCCGAGGCCGAGCCGCGCCAACCCGTGTAGCGCAACGTCGTACCCGTAGGGGATGTTCGGGAAATCGCTGCCGAACAGGATGCGCTCTTTCAGATCGACCAGTTTCGGCAGCACTTCGGGTCCGAGTGGGCCCATGTCGTCGAGGAAATCGGTGAAGACCATCGTGGTGTCGAGTCGAACGCTCGGATATTTCAGTGCGAGCTCGATGAACTCGGCATACTCGGGCATCCCCATGTGCGCGATGATCAACGGTAGGCGGGGATGCCGCTTCAGTACCCTCGCAATCGGCTCCGGGCCGGTGAAAAGGCCTGGCGCAGGGCCGGATCCGCAGTGGATGACCGTCGGAATCCCCGCGTCTTCGAGCATGTCCCAGACGGGGTGCAGGAGCGGGTCGTTCGGGTGATACTCACCGACCTGGATGTGCGACTTGAAGACTCGGGTCCCCGCGTTGATCGCGGCATCGACGTAACTGTCGACGAACGGCTCAGGGTAGAACGTCGCGGTCCGCAAACAGTCGGGGGTGCGGTCGGCGAATTCGCCCGCCCACTCGTTCAGCCACGCTGCCATGTCGCGTTTGTGTGGGTACAGCAGCGACGTGAAGGCACGAATACCGAAGGCGCGCAGGATCTCGACGCGCTCGTCCTCGGCGACGCGATAGTTGATGGGCCATGGCCGGCCAGTCATCGGTCCGGCTTGATCGAAGTAGGCCCAGACCTTCTCCATGACGTTGTGCGGCATGAAGTGGGTATGGACGTCGATGATTCCGGGCAGGCCGAGTTCGGTCCAGAATGCGGTGACCCGCTCGGTCTCGGTGCTCATATGGTCTCCGCTGGGTAGAGGGTGCGGGCATAGCGCCCGACGCGTTCGATGAGTCGGTCGAAGAAAACATCGGGATCGGTTCGTACCCCGATCGCGGCGTTCGGCGGACGACCCCACATCCCGGTGAGGTCGGCCACTGTCATTCCCCGCGTGAGGGTTCCGGTGAGTTCGACGTCGACCGTGGCAAGCCGGGTGACGAGCAGCGACGGGTCGAGGGCGACGGCTGCGGCAAAAGGGTCGTGCATGTGCGCGAGGAAGCCCTGATCGTAGTCGCGATGAAACTCCATGTAGAACCGCACGGCATCGGAGAAGTGCCGAACGATCGGATTCGACGCGCTCGAGCGGACGGTCCGCGCGTCGTCCGGCGATATCGTTTCCACCGGAACGCTTTCCGCGGCGGCTGCAAGCCGGGCGACATGGTCAGGCAACATCTCGATCGTCTCGGTGATATCGAGCGAACACACGATCGGACACCGGTCGGCAGGCAGACCCGAGAAGGCGTCGAACACCACCTTCGCGGCTTCGGGGTCGACCGAGATGTTCCACTCCGTGGTCGGAGTTGTGTTGCCCGCGTAGTTGAATGCCCCGCCCATGACGACAAGACGGTCGAGCAGTCGGGGGAGTTCGGGTTCGCGGTACAAGGCGATCGCCAGATTCGTGAGCGGGCCGGTGACGAGTCCCGTGACCGCACCGGGATGGGCTCGTACGGTATCTACCCAGAGGTCGGCGGCCGTGCGCGTCGACAGGGTTCGCGCAGACTCGGGCAGGTCCGCGTAGCCGATTCCCTTGGGGCCGTGTGTTTCTTCGGTCGTCACCAACGGAATCACCAGCGGGCGTGCGGAACCGAGCGCCACCTCGATGTCGGGTGCCTTGCACACATCCAGCCAGGCCAGATTGTTCGCCGCGACCTGCTGCGCGGACACATTCCCTGCGCTGCTTGCGATTCCGACGATCTCGGCGTCCGGACTCGCCAAGAGGTAGATCAGCGCGAGCGAATCGTCGATGCCGGTATCCACGTCGAGCAGGATCCGTCTTGCCATGTCCTACCCCCAGTTCCAGGTCGCGGCGTCGCGTCCCCACGGGCGTGCCGGGAACGCGTAGTCGTCGTAGTCGGCGGCTGCCGGGCGGGCCGTGCGTAGTCCAGCGTGGGTAACCAGGGTGTCGTCGCCGGGTTGTGTGGTGTCGGCCAGTTCGGCCGAGCGTGGTTGCGTGAGCAGCCAATTGGCAGTTCGAGCGAGCGCAGCGGCTACGGTGCGGCCGCGACCCTCGACGAGCCGCTCGGTCAGAGCATCGACGATCCCGGCGGCAAGGAAGTAGCCGGTCGCGTGGTCGAGGGCCTGGGCGGGCAGCGCGCCCGGCGTGTGCGTCCCCTCGATCAGCGATATCCCCGATGCGGCTTGCACGATGCTGTCGAAGCCACGCCGCCCCGCCCATGGTCCGATATCACCCAGGCATTGACTCGACCGCTCACGATGCCCGGGGGCGCGATGAGCAACTGCTCGAGGCTTCCCGGTCGGTAGCCGGTGACAAGGGCGTCGGCGCAGCACTTTCTCGACGTAAAAATCGAACTTTTCGAGGAGACGGATCAGCGGCTTCACGTCGGCGTCGATGAGTGTCCATGCCCGCGTCAACCCGAGCGTCGGGATCAGGGCCTGCATGACCTCTTCGCCCAGCCCGGCGCCGGTGGCGTTTTGCATCAGCGCGCCGCCGAGCTCCTCGTCCGGCCCGATGTTCACGAAGCCGATGGGCTCGCTGACGGCGCTCTTGCGCGACACCACATAGGTGCGCATGCCCTTGTCCCACTGCTCGTCCCAGTCGACGATGATGTGCTTTACCTGCATCGGGTCGCGGACCAGCGGCACGGGGCTGTAGTAGAACTGCTTCGGGTCCGAGAGCATGGCGAAAAGGCCATCGGCATCGCCGAGCACGGGCCGGCGCAACACCAGCCGCGGGGTCTCGATCCGGTTCGGTGACGCCGCCATGCCGGGCTACTCCAGAACCGAATGGGCGATGAACTTGGCCATCTCCCCCTCGGGCAGATAGGGCTTGGGACGCAGGGTGACCGTGCGTCCCTTGAACCGCTCGTCGGTCTCATCCAGCGTGCGCACGCCGGCGGCGGCGTCGGTGACGCAGAACCCGTCGGTCGAAATGGCCAGCCGGTCGAATGCGGCTTCCGTGCTGGCGTAGCGGCCCGGGCCGCCATTCAGCCGCTCCAGCAGCGCAAGCGCATCCAGCGCGCTCATCGAAAGCAGGTCCTTGCCGTCGATGAAAAGCGGGCGCTGCTTCTTGGCAGGCATGATCTCGGCGAGTTTGTCAGCTTCATAGCGCAGGACAAGGCCCGGATTGCCGCGCGTCTCGGTCACGCTGTCGGAGGGAGGAGCATTCTGCGCATAAACCTCGATCAGCGCCTGCTTCTCCTCCTCGCTCATGGCGTCGCCGAATTTCTCCAGCGTGTCGCGCAGGATTGGATCGGGAATAGCGTTCTGCCGCCGCCCCGTGACCGCGCCATATGTGTCGGACAGCGCGTCTACCTGCGCCGGCGTCATACCGAATTTGAGCTTGCCCAGCCCCTCGCGGGGAGAAACCGTCCAGTCGCTTTCAGCCGCCATGATGATCCCGTTTCTTATTGAATGATGCCAAATCGCTTGAGGCAGCTCGCATAGGCCGTGGCCTGGGCGATTGCCGCGTCATACTTCGTCGGGTCGCCTTGGGCCGTGGCTACCGCGCGTGCGTCGGCGACATCGAGCATGAAGGCCGCGTAGGTCTGGCCGCGCGCAAGCAGCGCTCTTTGTGGAGCATATCTCGGTCCATGCACGCCGCCACCATAAGAAGCCGTCAGCCGATGATCAACCGGATCCATCTGGATCGCCGGACCGACGGGCGTAGGCAGCGGCGATTGCGAATTTGCCGGCAGGTGGTCAGCAAGTCCCGCATGGTTTTTGCGTCGTCGTTTGTCCGCAGATCGAGCAGAGCGGAATGTTTGCCCTGGCCGACCTCGAGGTGCTGCCACTCGATCTCGGGTAGCCGTGGGGTATCTATGCGCAGCACCTGCGCGCCGAGCAGGGCGAGAGCGCGGGTGGCAACTGGTCCTGCGATGACGCGAGTGAGGTCGACAACACGAACGCCCGCCAGGGGCTGCGCGCGAGTCGGTGCACGCAAAGTTGTTGCAACGCAATCCTCCCGAACGTCGCTCTGTACCAACGGACCCGTGGCGGCGGCGACGCCAGGTTCCGACGCCGACCATTCGGTCTCGTCGCGAACCCGCACGGCGATCGCGCCGAGTTCGGCCGCATCGCGCTCGATGTCGTTCGCGGACAGCACACGAACGTGGGCCGCAAAGGTGTTCCGGTCAGGCTCCCCACCCAGCCCGACCGTCGCGAGCAGGCGAGCACGGTGGTGCGGATAGTTGGCGTGCGTTCGTATCCAGCCGTCTCGGGTCTCGAAAAAGCCTGACAACTCGGCGAATCCGGAGACGGGCCGCCCGTCGATGCGCATAAGCCGGTCGCCGAGAAACGAAGCAGCGATGCGGTCGGCCCGCTGGGTCGGCGATACAGGCTCTATGCCGACCGCGACACGATAGCGGTCGGCCGCGTCGGCGAAGGCGGAGACGGCTCGCGTAGCGAGGGACAGCACAGGAAGCCGCGCCGCAAGGTAGGCCACTCGCCTAACGTCCGACGGGAACGGCGCGTCCGCGAATACGTATCGCCACGAATCCGATCCAGGACACGAGCACAGCGCCGAGCACAAGAGCGCGTACGAGACCGATGGCACTGTCCGGATAGATGACTCCGGTCAGGTAGTGGTCGATGAATCCGCTCGGCGGCAAGCCTGCGATGCCTGCCTGCTCGCGTGCCCAGTTCTCCAGAACGGTGAGTGGGCAGACAATTCCGATCGTCACAGCGCTGAGACCCCACACCGCGGCGAGAATGTGCGGCACGATCAGGATGCGCCAGCGCCAGGCGAGAAAACCGCCGACGACGACGAAGACGAGGAAGGCGAAGTGCACGACGACGGTCGCGTCTGCAAGCACCCGATATCCCATGGTCCCCATGGTAGGCGCAGACGCGTCACCACTCCCAGGTGTGGACCGGTTCACCCGCGTGCATCTGGGTAATGTAGTCGTCCAGCATCCCCGCGAGTGCCACCTGCCTGCTGTCGCCCGCACGCTCACGAGCGACGACCGATTCACGTTGCCACGTCGATCCCGATCGTCTGCTCACACAACGCGCTTCGATGACGCCGAGGTAGCGATCGCGAACTTCGGCGTCGATGCCGTACGACGCAAGCCCTGCGTCGGCCATAGGGAGCAGTCGGCGCAGGACAAGTTCCTGCGGATGCACCCACCCGACCTCCGGCCAATACAACCGCGAGTCGAAACCACCGCGCGCCGCAGCATGCAGATTCTCCTCCGCGGCGTCGAACGACATCTGGGTCCAGACCGGACGGTCGGCGTCGACGAAGGCACGAACCGTGCCGTAGTAGAACGCGGCGTCGGCAAGGGTGTCGATGATCGTCGGCCCTGCGGGAAGGACCCGATTCTCCAACCGCAGGTGGTAACGATCGCCTGCGATGTCGTAGATCGGCCGGTTCCACCGATAGACGGTGCCGTTGTGCAACTTGAGTTCCGCCAGCGACGGCGCTTCGCCGCGCGCCAACATCGCCTGCGGGTCCTCGTCGGAGCAGACCGGCAGCAACGACGGAAAGTAGCGTGAATTTTCCTCGAAGAGATCGAAGATCGACGTGATCCAGCGTTCGCCGAACCACACCCGAGGACGAACACCCTGGTTCTTCAGCTCTTGCGGGCGGGTGTCGGTGGACTGTTCGAAGATCGGAATACGCGTCTCGTGCCAGAGTGCTCTACCCGCGAAGAACGGTGAATTGGCGGCAAGCGCGACCTGAACACCGGCCAGCGCCTGCGCCGCATTCCAGTGCGCGGCAAAGCTTTCCGGTGCGACCTGCAGATGCAGCTGGACCGAGGTGCACGCGGCCTCCGGCAGGATCGTGTCGCAGATCGTCGACAGTTCTTCACCCGTCCCGTCCGGCAGCGGGACACCCGAGATCTGCAACTCGATGTCTTCACCGCGTGCCGCGAACACCTGCTGATTGAGCAGGTCGTAGCGCGGATTCGCCGAGATCCACTTGTGCTCGAAATGCTCTTCCGTCAAGGTCGGCAGCATCCCGATCATCGCTAGTCGGCTACCCACCGACCTGGCGCGCGCGTCGGCCGAGTCGAGCGATTTTCGAAGGTCCGTCTCGAGGTCTCTGATGTGCCGACCGCGCAGTGGGCGCGGGGCGACATTGATCTCGATGTTGTACTGGCCGAGTTCGGTCTGATAGTCCGGATCGGCAATCGCTGCCAGCACTTCGGCATTCGCCATCGCAGGCTGCATCGAGTCGTCGACGAGGTTCAACTCGATCTCCATGCCGATCTTCGGTTCGGAGACTTCGAAATGCCCGTCGTTCAGCATCGAACCAAGCGCCTGCAGACAGGAGTGCACCTTGGCCCGGAACCGTTGTCGGTCCTGGCGGGTGAATTTGCGTTCTTCGACGTCTACTCCCACGCTCAGACCGTACCCAGTTTGGGCACCGATCTACCAGGGTGAGGGTTCGAAGTCCTTGAGGAAGCAGCCGTGCAGGTCGTTGCCCTGTTCGCCTTGCACGATCGGGTCGTAGACGCGTGCGGCACCGTCGACGAGGTCGAGCGGAGCGTGGAAGCCTTCGTCGGCGAGGCGCATCTTCGTCGGGTGGGGTCGCTCGTCGGTGATCCAGCCGGTGTCGACTGCGGTCATCAGGATGCCGTCGGTCTCCAGCATTTCCTTCGAACTGGTCCGCGTCAGCATGTTCAGCGCAGCTTTGGCCATGTTCGTGTGCGGATGGCCCGGCCCCTTGTAGGCCCGGCTGAACTGACCTTCCATCGCCGAGACGTTGACGATGTATTTGCGGTGTGCGCTCGCGGCGGCCATCACCGGCCGCAGCCGCGAGACGAGAATGAACGGTGCGACCGAATTGCACAGTTGCACCTCGAGCAACTCGACCGGATCGACCTCGCTGACGGTCTGAACCCAGCTGTTCGTCTCCGCGAGGTCGGGCACGAGTCCGCCCGCATCGATCGCGATGCCCTGCGAAATACGTTGTGGTGTAGCAGATCCGGCGACCAGTGCAAGATCGGTGACGTCGAGGATCGAGGCGAGTGAACCGGTGAGAGACGTCGGGTGCGCCTGCATCGTCTTGCCGAACGTGACGACCTGGGGGAGCACGCCGACCGGAAGGGGTCCGTTCTCGGCGTCGACCAGAGCGCCGTAGGAACCGGGGGAGCGTTTGACGGTCTGTGCCGCATTGTTGATCAGAATGTCGAGCGGTCCCGCAGCGGCGACGTCGTCGGCCAACGCGACGACCTGAGCCGGATCGCGCAGATCGATGCCGACGACGTGCAGACGATGAATCCAGTTGTCGCTGTCGGGCATTGCCTTGAATCGCCGGACGGCGTCGTTCGGGAATCGCGTTGTGATCGTCGTGTGCGCGCCGTCGCGGAGCAGTCGCAGCGCGATGTACATGCCGATCTTCGCTCGGCCACCGGTCAGCAGCGCGCGCCGACCCGTCAGGTCGGTGCTCGCGTCGCGCTTCGATCGGCCACGCGCAGCACAATCCGGGCAGAGTTGGTGATAGAAGACGTCGACCACGGTGTATCTGGTTTTGCAGATGTAGCAGGGGCGTGGGCGGATCAGCTCGCCTGCGATCGCCACTTCCGCCGAGTCGGTGTCCCCGGACTCCAGCATCTTCGGTTTGAGCAGGATTCCCGCCGTTTCGTCGTCGATCCGGTCGGGTGACCCCGTTGCGGTGGCGGCGACGACGGCCCGGTCCGCGGCGCTGACCTTGTCGCGTGCGGCGATCCGCCTGCGGCGCTTGAGTTTTTTGAACATGTGGCCGACCGCACGTTGCACGACCATCGAATCGGGGTGGTCCGCCTCCAGCTCGCCCGCCTCTTCGAGGACACGAATGCAGGTGGCAAGGTCTTGCGCGGAGATGGTGGACGCCGCAGTGGTTGGGTTCTCGGCCATTACGTGCGGTGTGTCCTCAGTGCTCGGGGTGGGTTGAGTGGGAGCGCTGATTGTCTCACGATGGGCCTGCGCGGCTCCAATCCACGAGAAGGGCACGATGAAAGCTATGTGTCTGATCCTCCTCGGCTGGCGTGCTCATCCCGACATCCCGCTGCTCGTCGCGGCCAATCGTGACGAGTTCTACAAACGCGATGCTCAGCCGCTGCACTGGTGGAGCGAGGGTGGGATTCTCGCTGGACGCGACGTCTCGGTCGAGGGCGGCGGAACCTGGATGGGGATCTCGCGAGCGGGACGGTTCGCGGCTGTGACCAACGTTCGGATACCGGACGACGAGGTCGACGGTGCGCGGACCCGCGGCGAACTTGCAGTGAATTACCTCGATTCTCAGGATGATCCGCGCGATTTCCTCACGCGGTTGGCAGCGGAGGGCAAGCGGTACAACGGCTTCAATCTGCTCGTCGGCACCCTCGGCTCGGGGCCCGGCGACGAACTCTGGTGGTACAGCAACCGTTCCGGCGAACCGCGACCGTTGGAGCCTGGCGTGCACGGGGTATCGAATGCGTCGCTCGACACGCCGTGGCCGAAGGTTGTCGACGGTGTCGCGGGCTTGACCGCCGAGTTGGCGAGAGATACCGGTCGAGTCGAGCCGTACCTTGACCTGCTGTCGAACCGCACGCCGGCGCCGGACGACCAGCTTCCGCACACAGGTCTCGGTCTCGAACGTGAGCGTGCCGCGTCGGCGGCGTTCATCAACGTGCCGGGGTACGGAACGCGCGCAAGCACGGTTGTGCGAGTTCGTTCCGATCGGACGTTCGTCGTCACCGAACGCAGTTTCGACGAGCGCGGCGCGACGGGCACGGTCGAGATCGAGGGCGGCTTCGACTGACGGCCAGTTATTGACAGCCTGCCAATAGGGGTGAGACGCTGGGCGGAGTCGATCTGCATCAACCCTGGAGGTTCAGTTGTCTGTTCGTGCGCCGTGGAGCGACGACGAAGTCGAGGCCGTCCGCGAGCTGGCGACCTCGTTCTTTGCCAAAGAGGTCGTCCCGAATCGCGAGAAGTTCATCGCACAGGGCTATCCCGACCGCAATCTGTACAACCGCGCAGGCGAACTCGGCCTGCTGTGCCCGTCGATTCCTGCCGAGTACGGCGGTGGCGGAGGCACGTTCGCACACGAGGCGGCGATCGTCGAAGCGCAGATCCGAGCGGGCGACGACTCGATGGGCATCGCGGTGCACAACCCGATCATCGCGCCCTACATCTATCACTATGGTTCCGAAGATCTGAAGAGCCGCCTGCTGCCGAAGGCAGCCAGCGGCGAGGCCGTGTTGTCGATCGCCATGACCGAGCCAGGAACGGGTTCGGACCTGCAGAACATCAAGACCCGCGCCGACCGTGACGGTGACGAGTACGTGATCACCGGCTCGAAGATCTTCATCACCAACGGACACCACTGCGACGTCGTCATCATCGCGGCCAAGACGGATCCGTCGAAGGGTGCTGCCGGGGTCTCTCTGATCGTTGCCGAAGTTTCCGACGACACACCGGGATTCCGACGTGGACGGGTGCTGTCGAAGATCGGCGGCAAGGCGCAGGACACCGCCGAACTCTTCTTCGACGGGCTGCGGGTCCCGGTATCGAACCTCCTCGGGGATGCCGAGGGCCAAGGTTTCGTTCAGTTGATGCAGCAGCTTCCCCAGGAGCGCCTCATCACCGGCATCATCGCAGTCTCCATGATGGAGGCGGCCGTCGAGATGACACTCGAATACACCAAGGGACGTGAGGCGTTCGGCAAGACCCTCTTCGGCTTCCAGAACACCAAGTTCGAACTCGCCGAGTGTGCGACGATCGCCCGGATCAGCAGGGTGTTCCTCGACGACTGCATCCAGAAACACCAGGTCGGCGCACTCGACGTACAGACGGCAGCGATGGCGAAGTACTGGCTGACGGATCAACTCGGTGTCGTTGCCGACCGCTGTCTGCAATTGTTCGGCGGCTACGGATTTATGACCGAGTACCCGATCTCGCAGATCTACACGGGTGCTCGCGTCCTGCGCATTCTGGCAGGTAGCAACGAGATCATGAAGGACCTGATCAGCCGGACCCTCTAGCGGAAGTGGGAAAGTAGTGGTTGTGAGCACCACCGATACGAGCACCACGGACACGAGCGTCACCGAAGTTCCTCGCAGGCGCAGGCTCGAACCGGACGAGCGCCGCGAGCAGATCCTGGACTGTGCGATCAGGATGTTCGGTGAGCGGCCGTATGCCGCGGTGTCGACCTCGGACCTCGCAAAGGACGCGGGCGTCGCACGTGGGCTGATCAACCACTACTTCGGCACCAAGCGGGACCTGTACCTCGAAGTGGTCCGCGCGATGGTCGGTGTGCCTCCGATGGAGACGGTGAAGCTGCCGACCGGATCGGTTCGGCATCGCGTCGGGGTCAGCGTCGAATGGTTGTTGAAGTCGATCGAAGCCCACGGCGCGACGTGGGTCGCGGTGACGGGGTCCGAAGGCGTCGGAGCCGATCCCGAGGTGCAACGCATCCTCGACGACGCCGATCAAGCCGCCGCCGAGCGCGTTCTCGAAATTGTCGGAATCACCGGCGAACCGAACCGCGACGAGCTCATCGCGATGATTCGCGCCTACGGCGGCATGGCCAAATCCGCAGGCAGGGAATGGATCGTTCGCGGCTCGCTGACCCGCGACCAGGTGGGGACGATGCTGACGGACCTGCTCGTGACGCTGATTGCTGAGACGTTTCCCAAGCTGCGGTAGCGAATTTCCGCGTGTGATGGTGATCACTCGGGGTACGCTCGACTCGCCCGTCGGGCGCCATCCAGCCCTGTCGGCCCGCCGGGCGTGTCGGAAGATGGAGCACTGCCATGGGTCGTCAATGGTACGAATATCCTTCGCTCGCTTTGCAGTTGGCCAGCTTGGGCAAGCTGCGCGAGGATTTGCGCAAGGACAACCTCTTCGAAGCGCCAGGCATCAGACCGAAGGTCGAGGTCGCCGAGCCGCCGCCGGAAGCGCTGCGAGCAAGAACGCCCGACGGCACCTGGAACGACCTCTCCGATCCTGAGATGGGCGCCAAGGGCACCGGATTCGGTCGAAATGTCCCGTTGGCGAAGACGAAGCCCGACCGTGCCCGTTTGCTCGATCCGAACCCTCGCGACATCAGCGAAAAGCTGATGGCCCGAGATACGTTCAAGCCCGCGGGGATCATCAACGCGCTCGCAGCAGCGTGGCTGCAATTCGAGAACCACAACTGGTTCTTCCATGGGTCGGGCGTCGAAGACGGCGCGATCGAGGTCCCACTGCGGGACGGCGACGAGTGGCCCGGCAACAGGATGCTCATCCGGAAGACGCCCCTGCTCGAGGGGCAGGGGCCGGCCAACGGCAACGCGCCGATCTACGTGAACCAGGAAACCCACTGGTGGGACGCGTCGCAGATCTACGGCAGCGGACCCGAGCGGCAAGCGGAGATCCGCACGTTCGAAGGTGGGAAGGTCAAACTCGGCGACGATCTGCGACTGCCGCACAGCGACGAGCCGGGCATCGATCTCACGGGTATGAAGGAGAACTGGTGGGTCGGGGTCGGTCTGCTGCACACGCTGTTCGCGCGCGAGCACAACAGTGTCTGCGACGCGCTGCACAAGGAGTACCCGGAGTTCGACGATCAGCGGCTCTTCGAGATTGCCTGGTTGGTGGTTGCCGCGTTGATCGCCAAGATCCACACCGTGGAATGGACGACGTGCGTCCTGCGACACCCGGCACTGCAGATCGGCATGAACGCCAACTGGTATGGCGCGCTCGGCGAAACGTTCAAAGACAGGCTTGGACGAGTCGGTGACAGCGAAATATTGAGTGGCATCATCGGATCCTCGACCGACCATCACAGCGCGCCGTTCGCGCTCACGGAAGAATTCACGTCGGTCTATCGGATGCATCCACTGATCCCCGACGACTGGGAATTCCGCTCCCTTGCCAGCGGTGAACTGTTGGAGCGCGCGTACTTCACCGACATTCAAGGTAAGTACACACGCGACTTCATGGACCGCTACGAGATGGGCGACATGTGGTTCACCTTCGGCGTTGCCAGCGCCGGTGCTGTGTGCCTGCACAACTACCCGAACGCATTACGCAAGTTGACCCGGGTGGACGGTCAGGTCACAGATCTCGCGACGTTGGACATCGTGCGCGACCGCGAACGAGGAGTGCCGCGCTACAACGACTTTCGTGAGGCGATCAACATGCCGCGGCGCAAGTCGTTCGCCGACCTCACCCCGAACAAGCAGTGGGCCGCCGAGATCGCCGACATCTACAAGGGCGACATCGACCTCGTCGATCTGCAGGTCGGCATGTACGCCGAGAAGCCGCCGAAGGGATTCGGCTTCTCCGACACAGCTTTTCGCATCTTCATTCTGATGGCGTCGCGGCGCTTCAAGAGCGATCGCTTCTTCACCAAGGACTTCCGGCCCGAGATCTACACCAAACTGGGCTTCGATTGGGTCAACAACACCACGATGAAAGACGTTCTGTTGCGCCACTATCCAGAGCTGGCGCCGGCCGTGCAGGGAGTGGATCGAGTGTTCGCACCATGGGGCAACGCCCCGGAATCGAAGAACCCGATCAGTCGCCTGGCCGGCACGGTCAAGGCCTACATGCCGTTCGGAGACTGACAGTGGGAAAGTCGATACCGTCCGCGTCGACCATCGAAGGCGTCCGTTTCACTGCTCAGGTTGCCGTTCCGAACGTCGTGCAGGGCTTGTTCCGGCGCCGCAAGACGGTGACGGGCGTCGCCACCAAGGTCGATGCGGACAAGTTGGCCGTGCGCTTCTACGAAGGGCTCGTTCGCAAGTTCGACAAGGGACCGTTTTATATCCGGGTCGGTAAGGATATGTCCGTCATCGTCCATCGACCGAGCGATATCAAAGCGGTGCTCGATGGTTCCCCACACCCCTTCGCTGCGGATCCGGAAACGAAGCGGAAAGGAATGTCGCACTTCCAGCCTGATGCGCTGACGATTTCGAGGGGGAGTGTCTGGGAGAACCGTCGTAGATTCGCGGAGGCCGTTCTCGACACCGGCAAGCCGCTGCACCGGCTCGCCCAAACCTTTCTCGGTGTCGCGTACGACGAAGCGGATAGGCTGGCAGCGGAGGAATTGAACTGGGATCGCGTCAACGACGCGTTTCGCAGAGTCACCCGCCGGGTCATCTTCGGCGACCCGGCCGCGGACGACGAGGAGTTGTCGGACCTGCTCGGGACCCTGATGGACGAGGCCAACAACACGCCGAGCGAGGAGTCGGAACACTTCGCCCCGTTTATGGCGAAGGTGACGAGCTATGTCGATCAGGCAGCGCCAGGCAGTCTGGCAGCGCTAGTCGCGGCGGCGCCGCACGACGAGCTGACGAGCCCGGCGGGTCAGGTGGTCCATTGGATGTTTGCTATGGGAGATACGCTGCCTGCCAATGTTTTTCGTGCGCTCGCCGTGATCGCAAGCGACGGCGACGTCGCATCGAAGGTGCGCGAAGAATTGTCGACGCTCGACCTCGACGAGGCGTCGAGCGTGGCCGGAGCGACCTACCTCGCTGCGTGTCTGCAGGAGGCGATGCGGCTATGGCCGACGACGCCGTTGTTCGGACGGGTCACAACGATGGAGACCGCGCTGGCCGGCGATTCGGTGCCGGAGGGAACGCAGGTGTTCATCTTCAATCTGGGAAATCACCGCAATCGTGATCGCATCCCGTACGCGGACCGATTCGCCCCCGAAGAATGGATATCGGGTTCCGCCGCGCAGGACTGGTCGTTCAATTTCTTCAGCCACGGTGCTCAGGATTGCCCAGGTTCGGGATTGTCGATATTTCTCGGAATCGCTGTGCTGGCGCGACTTCTCGTGAGCCACGATGCGCAGATCGTCGGAAAGGTACTCGACACGACAAAGGCGTTGCCGCACACACTCGACATTTTCGACCTACGAATCCGGCTGGAGTCGCGCTCGGTGGGTTAGCCTCAGTCCAACTTCCCTCTCTGCAGGACGGATCGGTCGGGGCTGATGAACAACGGTGTTGGTTGGCGTTTGCGTGCGTGTGTAGTGGTTGTCGCCGCAGTGATGGTGTCGGCGTTTATGTCGCCGGGGGCGCAAGCGGTGCCGGACGGTGGTGCGGCGGGCGTCGCGTGGGCTGCGGTCGCAGACGGTCCGCAGCAGTATCCCGGGGTGCACATCGACTGGGACGTGCCCATCACGATGAGCGACGGCACGGTCCTCAAGTCGAACGTCTATCGCCCGATGGACGCCGCCGGCCGGATCGTCGATACGCCGACGCCGACCATCGTCAACATGACGCCGTACACGAAGCTGATCTCGATGATCGCGGATTCGGCAGGGTCGATCCCGGGCCTGTCCGACGTGCTGCTGCAGTTGTTCCGTGACATCAATTTCTCCGGGACCCCGTTCGACGGCATCACCGACCTCACCCGCGCATTCGGCGGCGGATTGATTCGCAGCTTCAGCGTCGACCGCTCACTCATTCAGAGTGGATACACCCAGGTTGTCGTTGACGTCCGCGGAACCGGTTTCTCGCAGGGCATCTGGCAGGTGTTCCAGGAGCGCGAGCAGCAGGACACCCTCGAAGTGATCGACTGGGCAAGCAAGCAGCCGTGGTCGGACGGCAAGATCGGGATGACCGGTGTCTCATACTCGGCGATCAACCAGGTCAAGGCGGCAGCGGCGCAACCGCCTGCGTTGAAGGCGATCTTCCCGACCGAGCCGGGAGGCGATCTGCTGCGCGACATCCTTGCCACCGGTGGCGGCTTCGGTATCGGCTTCATCCCGTTGTGGCTGGCCGCGGTGAACCTCACCAAGCTCACGCCCGACATGGTGTCGATCCTGCAGGGCAATTTCGACTGGAAGTGGCTGGCCGACCGAGCGGCGAGTCCGTTGACGTTCTTCGACATGGTGATTGCCGCGCTGACCGTGCCGAGCGTGGATCAGATACCGCCGAACCTGCAGGAGCTGTTGCAGGAAGACAGTTCGCTGCGGCAAGGCATGCTCGTCGAGCCCGAGAAGATCAAGATTCCGACGTTCGTCATCGGCGGTTGGCACGATATCTTCACCAACTCCGAGCCGAAGATCTACAACGCGATCGACGTGCCGCCGGGGCAGAAGCAACTGATCATGGACGACAGCTATCACATCAACCCCGGCGCCGGTTTCGGTTCACCCGGTTACCCACCGCGCTTGGACGTGCTGCAGCGCGCGTGGTTCGACAAGTGGCTCAAAGGCATCGACAACGGAATCGACACCTACGGTCCGATCACCTCGTTCCAGCAGGGCGGCGCCTGGACGACCACAGATCGGTTCCCGCGCGCAGGGATGAACTACGAGCGGATGTATCTCTCGGGCGCACCGAGCGGCACGACCAACACCAGCCTGCACGACGGCAGCCTCGGCAGGCAGGAGCCGGGCGGCTTCACTCGACTCACGGTCGGCCCGGGTCTGGCAAGTCTGTGCTCCCGCGACAATGCGCAGATCACTGCAGGCGCGTTGGCCATCTTCTCCGGCTGCGCCAAGGATGGTCGTCCGCACGAACTGAACGGGCTGACCTTCACCAGTGCACCGGTCGCGGAACCGACGTTGATATCGGGTCCCGTCAACGTGCATCTCAACACCGTGCTCGACGCGACCGACGGCTACTGGTCGGCGACGATCAACGATGTTGCGCCGGACGGTCGTTCGACCGTGTTGACCTCAGGACAGATCACCTCGTCGTTGCGGGCCATCGACGAATCGAAGAGTGCGCGATCGAGCAACGGTGACCTCACCGATCCGTACAACATCCTCACCCTCGACACCCGTCAGCCGATCGTTCCCGGGCAGCCGACGGCCATCGATATCGGACTGACCGCCACCGACGCGGTACTGCAGCCGGGCCACAGGCTTCGTGTCGACGTGTTCGCGAGCAACTTCCCTCGTGGCATGCTGCTGCGTCCGCTGCTCAACGAAAGCGAACTGAAGCCGCAACATCTCGACCTCGACCCGAACGCGCCGAGCTACGTCAACATCCCGATCGGTGGTCGTCCGGGTTGGTGAGCCGACTGGTCTATATCATTGACACCCGCCGATACGATGAGAGACTATTGGTGTCACTGCATCAAAGATGACGCAGTAGGGAGAAGGCGTCATGTCGGTTGCCAGTGCGTCGGATCAGGTCGCTCCGTTGGAACCGAATCCTGATTTCGACCTCGACCCGTACATCTATGGGGTTGCCGCCATTCTCGGCGGAACCGCCAACGTGATCATGCAGTTGAGCAGCGCACCGGTCGGCTACGGGGTGGTGGAAAGCACCGTCGACAGCGGCAAGGTCAAGAAACATCCGATCAAGCGGGCGCGTACAACGATCTCGTATCTCTCGGTCGCGTTGTTGGGCACCGACGAAGAACGGCTTCGCTACCGCGAGGCGGTCAACACCTCGCACCGACCAGTGCACTCGGGTCCCAACAGTCCCGTCAAGTACAACGCGTTCAGCCCGAAGCTCCAGTTGTGGGTGGCTGCGTGCCTGTATAAGGGCCTGGAGGACACCCTGCTGGTTATGCACGGTCCGGTCGAACCGGCAGCGCTCGACCAGATGTATCTGCACTCGGCGCGGTTGGCGACGACGCTGCAGGTCGATCGCAGTATGTGGCCAGTTGACCGCGTCGCGTTCGGCGAATTCTGGGAACGGTCGGTCGAGGACATCTCGATCGATGAGACCGTCCGCGAATACCTGTACGGCCTGGTGATGTTCGACTTCCTACCGCTGCCGATCAGAGTGTGGCTCGGTCCGGCGCAGCGGTTCGTCGTCACCGGGTTTCTGCCGCAGGAGTTCCGCGACCAGATGGGATTGTCGTGGACTGCCCGCGATCAGAAGATTTTCGACCGATCCATGGGCGCGATCGGCGCCATCACACGTCGGCTTCCGGGGCCGCTACGGAAGTTCCCGATGAACTTCTATCTCGCGGACCTTCGGTTGCGTATGCGGTTCGACCGACCGCTTGTCTAGAGGTGGGCTTTGAGCCACGCGACGAGGTCGTCGATGACCGTCGCCTTTTCGGGCTCGTTGAACACCTCGTGATACAGACCGTCGTAGATCTTCAACGTCATGTCCGGTGACGAGACGCCGTCGGCGACGACCTGAGCGCCGATCGGATCGACAAGTTTGTCCGCCGAGCCTTGCAGGATCAGCACCGGAAGCGAGAGCTGCGACAGGCGGCTGCGCATGTTCTGTGCGGTCGCCAGTACCTCGGCGCCGGTGCGGACCGGCAGGCGTCCGCGGAAGTTGAGGGGATCGGTGTCGTAGTCGTGCACGACCTTCGGGTCGCGACTGACTTCCGACGAATCGAGCTGCAGCACAGGAAGATTCGGTAGCAACCGAGACAGCACAGGCGCGGCGGCGCGTTCGATGGACGATCCGACCGTGATCTCGAGAGGTGGCGCGGAGACGATCAGGCCGCGAAGGGTGCGCGGCGACCCCGTTACGTACTGCAGTGCGACGAGGCTGCCCATGCTGTGGCCGAGTAGGAATATCGGCAGACCGGGATGAGATTCGCCAGTCATGCCGATCAGAGTGTCGAGGTCGCTGACAACTCCGGCCATCCGGTCGATGTTGGACCGATTGCCTGCCGACTTGCCGTGGCCGTGATGGTCGATCGCGTACACGGCATAGCCGTTGTCGGCCAGTTCGTTTGCCAGGTGTTCGTAGCGGCCGCTGTGTTCGGCGACCCCGTGAGAGATCACCACGACCGCGCTGACGGACTCAGGCAACCACGACTGCCAGTAGATGCGGTCGCCCGCTGCACCGGTGAAATTGCCCTCGAGATGTTGTGTCACTACTGGCTCCGTTTCTTTGCCGCCAGGCTACTTCTATTCAGGTCTTCTTTGCACGGCTCGGCGCAACGCGTGGTGGTTCGTTCGGCATCTTGGGATAGACGGGCGGCCATGGCGCGTCCATCATGCCGTTGGCCATGTCTCGGTCGGACATCTCGAGCAGCGGTGCGATGGACTGTGGATTCGCGGCAACCCCTGCCCATGGATCGACGCCGTCGGCGACGCGAGCGGGCACCGTGACGATCGTCAGTTCTTCGGGGACAACCGTATCCAGCTCGTCCCACGTGATCGGTGTGGATACCTGCGGGCTGACTTTCGGCCGGACGCACCACGCGCCGAACACCGTCTTGTGTGGCGCATTCTGGTTGAAGTCGACGAAGACACGGGAGCCGCGTTCCTCTTTCCACCATGCGGCCGTCATCTTGTCCGGGTGCCGCCGCTCCAGCTCGCGGGCGAGCGCCACCGCAGCCGCGCGGACCTGATAACTGTCCCAATTCGGTTCGAGGGCGGCATAGATGTGCAGACCGCGGGAGCCGGAGGTTTTGACGTGTGCGTCGATACCCAGCTCGGTGAGCAGCTCGCGTGTCAGGACAGCACCTTCGCGCAGCTGCTCGAAGCCGATGCCGGGTGACGGGTCGAGATCGATGCGTAGCTGGTCGGCGAACTCGGGGGTGTCCGCGTGATAGGGCCAGACATGAAATCCGATGCAGCCCAGATTCACTCCCCAGATGATGTGTGCGAGGTCGGCGGCGACGAGGGCGTCGCTCGTCGTCCCGTTCGGCGTCGACACCTCGGTTGTCGTGAGCCAGGACGGCGCAGATTTCGGTACGCGTTTCTGAAAGAACGACTTACCGCCCGCTCCTTCGGGGTGCCGCTCGAGCAGCAGCGGTCGACCGCCGAGCGCGGCGAGCAGTGGCGTTTTGACCGACTCGTAGTAGCGGACGACGTCGAGCTTGGTGTGCCCGGTCTTGGGGAAGAAGATCTTGTCCGGGCTGGTGACGGTGATCTGGTTGCCGCCGTCTTCGATGATGATCGGGTCGTCGCTCATGGTGTGGTTGCTCCCTTGGTCGCCGCCGCGGCTTCGTCGAAGATTGCGGAGAGTTCTGCCGGTGCTACTTCGTCGAGTTGAGCGTAGGTACACGACTCGGGGGTGCGGTCCGAGCGGAATCTGACGAGTCGACCGCCGTGCCGGAACCGTCCGGACATCACGTGCTCGTAGCGAACCTCGGCAACCAGTTCGGGTCGCAGTGCTTCCCAGGACAGGTCTTTGGTCCCGGTCCAGCGGCTTACTCCGCCGGGCATCTTTCCTGTCGCCTGTGCTTGGGCGTCGGCCCATTCCCGCCATGGGTGGTCGGCTAAAGCGTTGGCGCGCAGTGGATCCAACTCGGTGACGAGTTCTTTGCGCCGGGCTGCGGTGAAACTGCTCGCGACGCCGACGTGGTGCATCCGGCCGTCGTCGTCGAACAGACCGAGCAGCAGTGACCCGACGCCCACTCCGTCCTTGTGCCAGCGAAAGCCCGCGACGACGCAGTCGGCCGTGCGTTCGTGCTTGACCTTGAGCATGACGCGCTTGTCCTGCTGATACGGCAGGTCGAGCGGTTTGACCATGACACCGTCGAAGCCGGCGCCCTCGAATCTGGTGAACCAGTCCTGCGCGACATCGGCATCGGTGGTCAGTGGGGTGAGGTGCACTCGTGCGAGCGCGGTGTCGATGATCTCTTCGAGCCTGCGTCGCCGTTCACTGAAAGGTTCGGGTGTCAGGTCGGTGTCGTCGATCGCGAGGAGATCGAAGGCGACGAAGCTGGCCGGAGTCTCGTTGGCCAGCTTGCGAACTCGCGATTCGGCCGGATGCAACCGTTGCTGCAGAACGTCGAAGTCGAGTCCTTTGTCGGTGACCAGCACGATTTCGCCGTCGACGACGCACCGCTGGGGGAGTGCTTGGGCGAGCAGCTCGACCAATTCGGGGAAGTAGCGCGTGAGCGGGCGTTCGTTTCGTGAGCCGAGCTCCAGTTCGTCGCCGTCGCGGAAAACGATGCAGCGGAAGCCGTCCCACTTGGGTTCGTAGCTCATGCCTGCGCCACGGGGGATTTCGGGCGCGGGTTTTGCGAGCATCGGTTTCACGGGAGGCATCACGGGGAGGTCCACACCGACGATGCTAGGCGATTGCTCACGCGGCCCACAGGATGTCGATAACCGCGTGCTCGGTTGAGGAGATGTCGATCCTGTGGTGGCGTACCGGCATCGGCATCGGCAGTGGTGGTGCGGTGGAGCGGTGCTGATGCCCGGTCGGGGTGGTGATCCGGTAACTGTGCAACTCACCCGATTGATTCTTGTCCGGTGTTGTCGTCCAGCCGTCGGCTTCTTTGGCGTAGTTGCACGCTTCGCAGAGTCCGGCACTGTTGTCGAACGTCGTGTCCCCGCCGTTCGCAACCGATCTGACGTGATCACCGTGCCGGATCGGTGCGCCACACCACGGGGTGCGGCAGATCTTGTCTCGAAACCGTGTCATCCGCAGTATCCCGGTCGGGAAGCCTCGGGATTTCGATTCCATCGCCGTCAACGCCCCGGTCTCGGGGTTGGCGTAAAGGCGGCGTAGTTCGTTTTTGGCGTCGTCGTCGTGCAGCCACCGGATGACCAGATCCGTCGGAACGGGTCCGTAGCCCTCGACCTCGGCCGGTTCGGACCCGGTACCGAGCAACGCTTCGTCGGACAGAACCACGTTGACGGTGACCGGTACCGCCGTCGCGGTGGACAGTCCGGTCACGCGTTCGACGAGCAGGTCGGCCATGATCTGACTTTTCGTTCGTTCGTCTCCTGCACCGACGATCGCAGCAGCATCCCGCATCAACGTCGCGTGCACACAGACGGCTTGTTTGACCGGCAGCAACGCCGACAGATACGCCATCGTGTCCGGTGCAGGTCGGGAGGTGACGCGGCGGTCGCCGACGGCTTTCGATGCACGGCGGACGAGTGCTTCGGCATCGATCCGCACGACTGCAGCGCGAGCGGTGGCGGACACCTGACTATCGCTCTTACCCATCAATGTGGCGGGATCACTGCACAGTTCGCTGTCGACGAGTGCCCGATCGTCACGGGAGAGGCCGAAGGTGTCCCGCACGATCATGGTGGCTCGCCATTCCGAGAGATCCCCGCACGCGAGTCGGGCCAGGGTGTGCGGCATCTCGTCGACCAATACCCGCGCGAAGCCGAGGTGACGTCCGCCTTTGTTGGCTGAATCGTGGCGGGCCAACCCGATTTCGGACGCGACGCCGGTGTCCCACTGCCGTTTCGGTAGTCCTTTCGCGGCGCGTTCGGCGCGACGCGAGGTGTGCAGATCGGCCGTCGCAACCGCCTGCGTTGCCGCACTTGCCGACTTCACCACTTCGAGTGCGGTGATGACGTCGGCTCTCGTGGTGTCGGTGAGGTCGCGTCGGATCGCCACGATCTCTTTGGCCATCTCCGAGAGTCTGGCAGTGATTTGTTTTTCGATTTCCCCGGTATCGAACATGTGTTCCATTCTATCCCATATCTGTTGATCCGCAACAGATTTGGTGACGCAATTTGTTCGCTCGCCGGGATTGTCGACGGGTGTGCTTGGTAGAATTCGTACGTGCCCGAACTGATCGAGCCGACCACGCGCTTGCGTATCGCCTGGCTCGATGCGCATGCCGAGTGGGGCCCTGGCGCCCACGAGGACGGATTCGGACTCGAGCCAAGCGATCATGTCCATTCGGCAGACGGCTTCGCGGCGTGGGTGAAACGCCTGACCGACGATCCTCGAGTCACCTACAGGTGGATCGTCGATATTGACGTAGTGCTCGGCGGGATTGCATTGCGACACATCGACGACGACTATGTGAGCTGGGCCGGTCACATCGGCTTCGGTATTCGACCGACTGCGCGCCGGCGTGGCCTTGCCGCCTGGGCGTTGGCCACGATGCTGGACCACGCGCAGGCCCTTGGGCTGCATCGCGCGCTCGTCGTGTGCGCTGCTCAGAACATGGCATCTGCAAAGACCATCGAACGCGTCGGCGGGATTCTCGAAGGAATTCGTGACACGAAATATGGACCCGCGCGGCGCTATTGGATCGAGCTGCCGACGAATCGGTGCTGAGCTGCGATACCTCAGGCTGCACCAATTCGGGTCGGTGCCGCCGATCGTGTGCACACCGATCCGATTGCACGCATCCTGACGGCCTTGCACCCGACACCCTGAGTAAAGGCTAGGCAAACACCTGGTGTGATGCGCACCACACGAGGAGACGATCGGGGAGCCCGCGCTCGTCGAACTCGAAGGATTGTCGATGTCCATATCCGAATCATTGCTCGCGCCGAACCCGTCGGCTGTCACGGGCGCCTGGTCCAGTGATCGTCATCGACGGAGCGTGTTGTGGATCGTTGCCTTGTCCACTGCCGCAATCGTTTTCGACGGCTACGACCTCGTCGTCTACGGGACGGTGCTGCCGACGCTGCTCTCCGACTCGTCGCAACTCGGCGCACTCGATCCCGGCACGGCGGGGGCGCTCGGTTCCTACGCGTTGATCGGTGTTCTGGTCGGCGCACTCTCGGCGGGAGCGTTCGGTGACCGGATCGGTCGCCGCCGGACGATGCTGACGTGCATCGTGTGGTTCTCGATCGGTATGGCCGCCACCGCTATGGCGCCGAGCATCACTGCGTTCGGAGTTCTTCGATTTCTGACCGGTATCGGTGTCGGCGGTCTGGTGGCCACAGTCGGAGCCATGATCGCGGAGTTCGCTCCGGCCGGACGTCGAAACCTGTTCAACGCCATCGTCTACAGCGGCATCCCGGCGGGTGGCGTACTCGCGTCGATCGCGGCCATCGCATTCGAGGACGCCATCGGCTGGCGTGGACTGTTCTGGCTCGGTGCCCTCCCGTTAGTGCTTCTGCTCCCGTTGGCGCTGGTCCGCATGCCGGAGTCACCGCGCTGGTTGCTGGCACGCGGTCGCGTTGCCGAGGCGCGCGCCGTGTGCGATCGCACCGGAATTCCCATGCCTGACAGGGAGATCAGCGAAGTGGGGGACCGTATCGGCTTCGCAGCACTTGCGCGCAAACCGCTCGTACGGCCAACGGCGCTGCTCGGCATGATGAGCTTCTCGGGCTTGCTGCTCACCTACGGGCTCAATACCTGGCTGCCCCAGATCATGTCCGAAGCCGGCTACAACGCGAAGGGTTCGCTCTCGTTTCTGCTTGTCCTCAACGGCGGCGCCATCGTCGGTGGCTTGATCGCATCACGCGTCGCCGACCGGACGGGTCCGCAGCGGGTGATCGCGGCGACGTTCTGCTTGGCGGCGCTGGCGCTGATCGTCCTGACGACGAAACTGCCACTCGGAATCCTTCTGTTCGCTGTCGCCGGTGCCGGCATCGGGGCGATCGGGACGCAGGTGCTGATCTACGGCTTCGTCTCGAACTACTACCCGACAACGGCGCGAGCAGCCGGCGTCGCGTGGTGCGCAGGGTTCGGCAGACTGGGCGGCATCGTCGGACCGCTGATCGGCGGCTTTCTCCTCGGAGCGGGCATCGCGTCGTCGACCGCGTTTTACCTCTTCGCGGGCGTGGCTCTGCTTGGGGCGCTCGTCACCACGGCGGTACCGAACTACAGCCGCACCCGCGAGTAGCGCAACGCCTTGTCGAACCTCGCCCGAATTCGTGTTCCGCTCTTGCCGAATCCGAGTGCTGCCATAAATTCTCGGTACAGCTCGTCGTTGTCGCGCATGACGCCGTCGGAGCTGATCCAGATCAGGGCGGCGACAAGTTCGCCGTCGCGATAGTCGGTGATCGGCCTACCGGACTCCACGGGCAAAGCGGCGGCATCAACGGCAAGAGCCCGGTAGTACGCCGCTTGCGCCCTGGCGATGCAGGCCTCGGGGTCGTTGAACCAATCCGTCGCCCAGACGCGGTGGAACGACCAGCCGAGCCGCCCGAGTTGCTCCTGCCGAAGCCTGTCGCGGTCTCGTGCGGTTGCCGACGAGTGATAGCTCGGACCGTCTGCTTCGATGGCAAGCACCCGTCGGTCCGGATCGTCGGGATGTGCTGCGGCGAAGTCGATCCAGTGCCCGGCGACACCGTACTTGGCGACGACGGGCACACCCGCGGCGACCAATCGATCGCGCACCGAAACGTCGAAAGGCGTGAGAACAGGACGCGTCGGCCCACTGTCGAGTTGCTCGCCGCGAGCCGCCGCGTACTGCAGATAGGCGCGCAACATGGCGACACCCGGCGCCGTCGAGCGTTCGGGATCCATGTCGTTGTGGCTGAACGAACACACCAATGTCATCCGACTACGCGCACGGGTGATCGCGACGTTGAGGCGTCGATGTCCACCCTCTTGGTTCAGCGGTCCGAAGTTGTGGCTCAGACTGCCGTCCGGACGCTTCCCGTAACCGATCGACAGAATGATCGCGTCGCGCTCGTCACCCTGCACACGCTCGAGGTTCTTGACGAAGAAGGCCTCGCGCGGCGGGTCGTCGAAAAATGCGCGTAGCCGCGGCTTGGTCCGCAGTCGCTCCCGCAACCTGCGGTCGATCCGTTCCATGTGGTTGATACCCATGGTGATCACCCCGAGCGACTCGTGCGGACGATTCGCCGCGTGATCGAGGATCTTGGCGACCACCTTGTCGACCTCGGCGGTCACGCTGTCGTCGTCGGCCACCGCACTGCGCGCTTGCCGAACCAGCTCCAGCGACAGGCAGTTTCGGCCCGCGACGCCGGGGAATGTCGTCAGCGAGTTGTCGTACACCCACGCATTCGAGAAGGCGATCAGCCGTTCGTCACGGCTGCGGTAATGCCACGTCAGCGCGCGGGTCCGGTCGCTCCGCAATGCGGCGGTGAGAACGTCGAGGATCGATTCGAAGCCAGTCGTCAGCGCCATGTTGATACTGCCGTCGTCGTTGACGACGTTCTCGCCGGTGTCCTCGGCGTCGACGGCGAAGAATTGCGTCGGCGGCAACTGCTTTCGATCGCCCGCGACGACGACGCTGCGTGCTCGGGTGATCGCTGCGATGGCGTCGGCCGGAATGATCTGACTGGCTTCGTCGAACACGACGACGTCGAAGTAGGGCCTGTCACCTGGTAGTAGATGGCCGACGACAAGCGGGCTCATCGCCCAGCACGGCTTCATCGCCATCGCGAGATCCGGTGCTGCGGAGAACAACTGGCGCAACGAGAGATGGCCGCGTTTACGCGCTGCCTGGGCCGCAATGATCCTGGTCTGCTCCGGGTGGGCGAGTTCCGCTGCGGCAGCACGTTTTCCGACCGCATCGCGGACCCGCTGGCTCGACTCGCGGATGTGGCGGGCGTCGATGTCCCGAAACTCGGTGGCATGGGAATCGTGCAGTCCGGCATCGAAATTCGCAATCAGCGGATCGTCGAAGGCGACTCTGTCGAGAACCGATCGATACCAGCACATTTCGAACGCGGCGGCGACGACCTCCGGGTCGAGTTTGCGCGAGCGGAGCTCGGTGAGCAGCGGATCCAGGCCAGTTCTGCTGAAGCGCGAAGCCAATTCGTTGATGCGGGGGAGCTTTCGCAGCGACCGTTCGTCGCGGGCGAGCGCTGCGAGAGTCTGCGTCAAAAGCGGTCGTGGCATTGCGTCGAAATCGAGCCAGCTCAAATGTCTTCCGAGTATCGCCAACTCCGCCCGCAGCCGACCCAAACGGTTCTGCGCGCCTGCCAATCCGCTCGGGACTCGCGGATTCCCACCGTCGAGCGTCAGCGCCGCCCAGCGTCTGCGCACCTCGACCGCTGAAAGTAGGCCGGCATGCAACACCTTTCGCTTCGGCTTGCCGTCGCCGATCCACAGCTCGACCGCGCCGGCGCGAGTTCGGGGCAGCTGGCGCGGCGCCGTTGCCGCAACCAATTCGTCGAGCGGCGCATCGAACACACCCGGCCGAAACTGTCGTAGAACTCCAGCAGCCTGATCGAGCGTTCCCAGCAATTCGACCCAGCCCGCAACGGTTTTCGCGCCGAGCAACCCGGACTGTGACGCGACCTCGTCGAGTGCGCGCCACGCCTCGGGAGCTGTTTTCGAATGCAGTTGTACGGCCGCCCTCATCGCGTGTTCAGCAGCGTCCGCGGCGGCGATATCTGCACCGGCCCAGGCAGTGTCGGACGCACTCATCGTCAAGCCGCCGAGTCCGGCGAATTCGGCCAACTCCTCTCTGATCCGTCGCATCGCGATCGAATCGAGCGCCGACACCGCAGCTCCGCCGAGCCGAACATCGGTTTCCGCCGCCGAACCGTACTTCGCCGAAAGGCCAAGCAACGCACTCTGCGCCTCGTACACGCTGACATCCCACGGCTGGCGGCGCCGGTTCATCGCCTCGTCGTGTGCATTGAGTTGGTCGCGCCGAACGACGAGGCGTTCGTGCAACGCGAGTTCGTCGTGTGCAGGCGTCCCGACCTGACCGAAACCGCTGGTCAAGGTCTGCACGAGGCCCGACCTCGACCCGCCACCGTCGTGCACGTCGAACACGACGTCGCCGAGTCCGACCCCGTCGAGTCGATCGAGGACCGCTGAGATCGCCGCGCGCTTCTCGGCCACGAAGAGCACACTCTGGCCGCGTGCGACCAACGTCGCGATCATGTTGGCGATCGTCTGACTCTTCCCGGTGCCGGGCGGCCCGGAAATCACCATCGATTGGCCTGCGACCGCCGCGTTGATCGCGAAGGTCTGCGACGAGTCCGCGTCGAGTACGAGGAACTCGTCGGCAGGCGGCATCCGATCCGGATCCTCGATGTCCACCGGCGAGCCGGCTGACGACAACGCCCGCGCGGCATGTCGATTGCCTGCGATGGCAGCGACGACGTCATGGTCGATCATCGCGGCCAGATTGGCTTCCAGATCCTCGACCATCGGCAGCTTGGTGTAGGAGAACGTGCCGAGAACGCGACGGTCGTCGATCGCGAAACCAGCTATCGACCCCGCGCGATGGGTGAGCCGGTCGAACACGGGTCGCGGATCGAAACTCGAACCTTCGAGCAATCCGGCGAGCTCGTCGCCGTCGATCGAGACTCTGAACTGCTCTGCAAGCAGGTGCAGCAACGCGGGGTTGACGACGGGCGAACCCGTCAGTTCGATCTCGAAATCGTCCTCGGCTGCTCCGGTCGCCGTGATCGAGGCTTCGAGCAGCAGCACCGGCGCAGCGGGGATTGCTGCACCCTGGGCGTTGCGCCACGTCGCCATCCCGACGGCGAGGTAGCAGATTGTGATGCCACGCTCCTCGAGCGCTTCGCGTGCCTTGTTGCGGATCGCGCGCAGGCGCTTCATTCGGTCGGCGAGCAGGTGCCTGCGGTACAGCCGGGACAGCGTCACCGCCTGCTTGCCGAGCAGTGCGTCGACAGCCACTGGATCGGCATCTGCCAGGTCGAGAGTGCCGAAGCGAAGGTCGCGATAGAAAAGCAGCTGATTTCGCCAGCTCAAGTCGATCAGTTGGCCTCGCCAGGTGGCGACGGCACTCGTGACCTGACGGGCACGCTCCTGCGCAGCGCCGACCTCAGGTTTCGCTTGGGTGGGCTGCATGGGTGCTGACTCGCTCCTCTTCGTTTGTGCGGATCTAGCGTACGAGGCGGAACGCACTTTGCTCACCTCGCCGTCGTATTCCGGTCATCTCGCATTGTCAGGCTGGGGTCATGACGGCCACCGCGACCACGGTCGACACCTTCGCGAGAATGTGCGAGGCGGTTGTCCGCCGCCTGCCGTTCGGGCTCGATCGAATCGTCGCTCCGACACTGCTCGGGTTCGCGTGTATCAACTCGTTCACTTTTGCAGTCGATCTACTGCTGCTGACGGTATTCCACGGGCTCTGGGACTGGCCGGTTCCGGTGTCGGTCACCGTTGCCTACGTCATGGCGTTCGCGCTCAGCTTCGTGCTGAACCGAACCTTCAACTTCCGTTCGCATTCTCCGGTCGGACGGCAGGCGGTTCGATACGCGATCGTCATCGCGATCAACTATTTCGCCTTCATTCTCGGTGTCGGAACCGGTCTCGTTGCGATCGGACTCGAATACCATCTCGCGCGTCTCGTCGCCGGTGGCTGCGAGGCGATCTTCATGTATCTCGCGATGCGGTTCGTGGTGTTTCGCTCGACGGCGCAAGGCGCGCGCTCCGAGTAGGGTTGCGGGACATGGCCGTTTACGAGATGTATGTCGCACGCGCAGACCCGACCCGCGCCGCCGAACTCGCCGATACGACGTCTCCGTTCACGATCTCGGTGCGCTTCGTCGGGGGTTTGACCGAGACGCAGAAGGCGGCGTTCACCACGGCGGCCGATCGATGGGCCACGGTCATCGTCGGCGATCTGCCGAGTGTGAACGTCGACGGCGAAGTCGTCGACGACGTACTCATCCTTTCCCAGGGCGCCGACATCGACGGCTCCGGTCGCATCCTCGGACAGGCAGGACCGACGCACCTCAGGCCCGTGTCGTCGGCACCGGATTCACAATTGCCCGTCAAAGGCATCATGTCGTTCGATATCGCCGACTTGGCCGAGATGGAATCGAACGAGACGTTGACCGACGTCATCACACACGAGATGGGCCACGTGCTCGGTATCGGCACCCTGTGGCGCGCAAAAGGTCTGCTCGCCGGCGCCGGTACCTCGAATCCGACCTTTACCGGTCCGGCTGCGATGGGGGAGTACCGGACGCTCCGCGCGGCCACCACAGCTGTCGCGGTTCCGGTCGAGAACACCGGTGGGCCAGGAACAGCCGAGGGTCATTGGCGCGAGACCGTGTTCCGAAACGAGTTGATGTCGGGCTTCATCGCCGAGCCGGGCAATCCGCTGAGCAGGCTCACCGTGGCGAGTTTGGGCGACCTCGGCTACCAGGTCGATGTGGAGGCCGCCGACCCCTTCAACCTTCCCGACCTGATGGCGATTGCCGAAGCAGGAGGCCTCGTTCCACACCTGGCGCCGATCGGACGCGGGATGGTCCTGCCGACCGTTCCCATACAGCTACCCCAATCGTGAGGATTTGACTGCGCCGTTTTGTCAACATTTCCGCGCGAAGCCAGCAACAATGTGGACAGCGTTCCTGAAGGGTCAGGACGCTGCCATTCGAATATCCGCAGGTGGGATCGGGCCTCCCTGACTTCCATGGGGGTGTTGTGCGCTCGAGTGACGATGAACCGACCGAACCACGGCGCCCGGGGTTCGACTACCGGATGTTCGTCAGAGCCCTGACCAACCTCCTGCTGCTGCCGGTCATCGTCGTTGCGTGTGTGACGCCGGGTGCGATCCGGCCAGGTTCGTATCCGGTAGTTGCGGCGATCGCGGTTTGCGCGTGTACCAATGTCGCGCTGGTCCTTCGTTTCCGAGAGTTCGACACCAGGGTCTACGGGCTGATAGCGGTGCTGGGAACAGCCGCGATCACCGCGTCGTCGCTCGTTCTCACCGATCCCGCTGCCGCACAGGTCGTCCTCGGGATTCTCGCGGTCGTCACCACCAACGTCGCGGTGTCCTTCTCGCCCCGGGTTGCCGCGATCACGGTGGCGATCTGTCTGGCAATCGGCATTGTCGTCACGACGGTGCGAGCGCAGTCGTTCGTCACGGGGGCCATGACGATCTGGGTGTTTGCGATCATCCTTGCTGTCCCCACCGCGACGGTTGTGCGGCTGCGCCAACTCCTGTCGTCGGCAGTGGAGTCGGCCGAGTACCGTGCCAGCCTCGATCCGCTGACGGGCTTGTTGAATCGCCGCGGACTGCTGACCGAGTTCACTGCGATAGCGAGTCGAGCGGCGGCGGCCGGGCGGACCATCGCGGCACTCGTCACCGATGTCGACCATTTCAAGGACTTCAACGATCGCGAAGGGCACGCGGCAGGCGACATACTGCTGCGGCGTCTGGCGGACACCGTGAAGGTGACTGCGTCGGATTCGGCCGCTGTCGCCCGTATCGGCGGCGAAGAATTCGTCGTGATTCTCGACGCCGATCTGGTGACCGCCGAAGGCGAAGCAGAACGGATCAGACGGACGATTCAGACCGTGTCCAATCACGAAGGTCTGACGGTCAGCATCGGCGTGATGGTGTCGGCGGTCAACAGCGACGACGTACACGGCGCGACGCTGTACCGCCTGATCGACCTGGCCGATCGCTTGATGTACCGGGCGAAGAACGCCGGCCGCAACACTGTGGTCGCGGCCGGCGCCGGCTTTTGAACTTTGCTCTCAGGCCTCGCCTCGAGCCCGCGCTTCGTAGGCCGCGCGCTGGGCGGTGTCGACGTCTTCGAGGAAGACGTGGTCCATTCCCGTCTTCTTCACGAGAAACTCGCTCACGGCAATCGGCAGGAATTTCGCCGACGCGACGAGAAGACCGGCTACTCGCGTCACCGCAACCCGCCGCCGAGGCTTCTCGATCAGTGAAACGATCGCATTCGCGATGTCCTCGGGCTCGGCGTTCTTGAGGCCTTTCGCGCCCGCTGTGCCTGCAGTGAGTTCGGTGTTCGTGAACGTCGGGAGCACGGTCGAGAACGCCACACCCTTGTCGCGATACTCCATCCGCGCCGATTCGGTGAATCCAACGACGGCGAACTTGCTTGCGCAGTACGTCGCCAAACCGGCCGTCGGAGTCTCGCCGGCAAGAGACGCGATGTTGATGACATGGCCGCTACCGCGTCGCACCATCCGCTGCGCCGCGAGTTTGCTGCCGAGCACAACTCCGTACACATTGATGTCGAGGATTCGCCGCGTGACCCGGTCCGGCTCGTCGATGACGCGCCCGGTCGGCATGATGCCTGCGTTGTTGATCAGCACATCGATCGGTCCGAGCTGCCGTTCGACCTCGTCGAGAAAGGTCGTGAACGAGTCTGGATCGGTGACGTCGAGTTTGCCGTAGACGTCGAGCCCGAGTTCTGTTCCGGATTCCTTGACGGTCGTCTCGTCGACGTCGCCGATGGCAACCTTCGCGCCGAGTCGGTGCAGAGCCGTCGCTGTCGCCAACCCGATTCCTCGTGCACCGCCGGTGATGACGACGACCTTGCCCTCGACGGTCATTTGTTTCCTCCGAGTCCGAGGCGGCGACGCAGACCCCGTGCACCGGAGACTCGCATTACCGCGAGTGCGAGTTTCACCTTCGGGACCGAGTACGGGAACCAGAAGAGTTCCTTCTGCTGGGTTGGCACACGAGGAGTGGTGATGGCTTGTACGCGGCAGTATTTCCGCAGTCCTGCCGCGCCGCCCCATCGTGCGCCTACGCCCGACTGCTTCCAGCCGCCCATGGGCAAGGCAAAGCTGAACAGGTTCGAGATGGAGTCGTTGATGTTCACCGCGCCGGCCTCCAGCTGACGAGCAACGCGGTCGCCGCGTTCCTTGTCGGAGGTCCACACCGTTGCGGACAAGCCGTATACGGAGTCGTTCGCCAGTCGAATTGCTTCGGCCTCGTCGGCGACCTTCACGATCGGCAAGGTCGGGCCGAACGTCTCCTCGCGGATGCAGCTCATCGACTGGTCGACGTCGACGAGGACTGTCGGTTCGAAGAAAGTGCCTGTCGCGCCGGGCTTTCCGCCGATGGTCACCCGCGCACCTGCCGCGACGGCTTCGTCGACGTGGCGTGCGACGATGTCACGCTGATTCGCGGTAGCAAGAGCACCGACATCGTGGCGGAACTCGCGACCGTCCTGCCCCTGGCGGAGTTCGCCGACGTGTTTCGTCAACTTGGCAACGAACTCGTCGTAGACCGGCGCTTCGACGTAGACCCGCTCGACGGAAACGCAGACCTGACCAGAGTTGAACAAGCCGCCCCACGCGATGCCGTGCGCTGCGCGGTCGAGATCGGCGTCGGCAAGAACCAGTGCGGGATCTTTACCGCCGAGTTCGAGGCTGTAGGGGAGCAGTCGCTCCGCGCAGGCTTTGGCGATCGCCTTGCCTGTGCGTGTCGAACCGGTGAACTGGACGTAGTCGACGTTCGCGACCACCGCTGCACCTGTATCGCCAAGTCCCGTCGCGAGTTCGAGAACCGGTGGAGCACCGATGGCCTTCCAACCACGTACGAGTTCCGCACCACCGAGTGGAGTTACCTCGGACGGTTTGAGCAGCACCGCGGCACCGGCGAGCAGGGCCGGGACAACATCCATGCCAGGCATTGCAAATGGAAAGTTCCACGGCGTGATGACGCCGACAACCTGATGCGGTCGGTACACGGTCGTCAGCTTCTTGACCATCCCGAGCGGGCTGTGCGGCGACGGGTGTTCGTCGGCGAGGAAAGCGACGGCGTTCTTCGAGTAGTAGCCGATGATGTCGGCAACGAAAGGCGGTTCGATGCTGGCGTCGAGGCGTGGCTTGGATGTCTCGGACTGCAGCACGTCGGCGATATGGTCTGCATTGTCGAAGACCCAATCTTGCAGTTTCAGAAGCCATTCCGCACGGCCACTCGGCCCGATCGCCTCCCACTCCGGCTGATACAGCCGCAGCTCGCGGACCTTCGCCGCTACGTCGTCGGCTGTATCGATGGGGACCGATCCGACTACCCGGCCATCGGCGGGGTTTCGCACCTCGATGCTGTGCGGCTCGGTTGTCGGTTTTGCGTCGGCTGTCGGTTTTGCGTCGGCTGTGGTCATCGTCGACCTCCTGCGTCATTGTGTCTTTGTGATTTGTGCAGTGATTCTTGCTGTGATTCGTCACACTCGACTATGAGATTGACACAATTTCGGCAGGCTCGCTTGGCGCCCAGGTTCAAACGCGTGCCGTCCATTTGGACTTCGGATACAAACGGGCGACCACAGCTGCGCTAGGGCTCATGTTTGTGCACCCCAACCCCGGGTAAGCACTGCCAAGAGTCGTTCGCTTCCCGGGAAACGGTCGACTCCGGGGCACGCCGGTTCAACTCCTGCAGCCGGCGCGCCCGACCATAATCCGAATCAGCCGGCATCAGCGGTCGCTCCTGCGTCGAGAACCGGATGTCGGGTCACCGCAAACACTTCCACGATCTTCGCGCAGAATGCAGGCAGATCGTCGGGATTGCGGCTGGATACCAGGCCATGATCGTCGACGACCTCCTCGTCGACGACAATGCCTCCCGCGTTGCGGATATCGGTCCGGATGCTCGGGTACGACGTCAGTGTCCGGCCGCGCACTACATCGGCCTCGACGAGGGTCCAGGCTCCGTGGCAGATGACGCCGACAGGCTTTCCGGCAGCGAAGAAGCTCTTGACGAAGTCGACGACCTCGGTGCTCTGCCTCAGCGCGTCGGGATTCGTTGTCCCTCCTGGCAATACGAGAGCTTCGAAGTCGTCGGCCGACACCTCCGAGATTGCCCGATCGACGGTAAAGACGTCGGCAGCCTCGGTGTCGTGGTTCATGGCCTGAATCTCGCCGACGTCGAGCGACACCAGTTCGGTCGTTCCGCCCGCATCGAAGATGGCTGCACGGGGTTCGGTCAGCTCGACCTGTTCGACGCCGTTCGTGGCGAGTATGGCTACCCGAATACCTGCCAGTACATGTTCCGGCACATCGGTCTGTTCGGCGTTTGTTGTTTCCTCGGTTGTCATTGACGTTGGATTCCCGTGGCCGCTCGCTCGGAAACCTGCAGGCCGTTTCGTCGTGGTGGATTCGGGTATGGCGGAGAACATGGCAGGCAAAGAAACCGAAGTCGAAGGATCGACAGGCGAATACAGCATCGACTCCGAAGATCAGCTGCAACCGGAGGACACCCTGGTCGATTCCGGGGTAGGCGATGTTCTCGACGCGGGTATAGCTCCGGAGGAACGCTCTGCCGGGATCGACAAGTTCGGCGTCACGGCCGCTGAGCAGGCCGAAGGTGAGAGCCTGGATCGCAAGCTCGGGCAGGAGATCCCCGACGTCTTGGAGCAGGTCACCGACGATGTCACAGATCTGAACGAAGTCGATGCCGAGTTGCTGGACGACGTGGACCCGATCGAGTTGGAGGAGCAGGTGTGATGAGCGAACAACCCGATACCGACAGTGGGACCCAGGCGAAAATCGACGAGATCCAAGTCCCGCCGGAAGGTGGACACGAGCGCGATCGCGACCTTGCCCAGATCGTGAACAACATCGAGGAAAGCGTCACCGAAGAGCGGCGATCGGAAGGCAATCCTGGCAATGCCGACGACCGTGCAGCGACGGAACCTGTTGTCAGTGAGGATCAGGCGCCGGAGTAGCCGGGCCAACTACCAGCGGATGCGTCCGGGTCGACCGGCCGCTCTCGGATCCCAGACCCTGCGGGTCGGGGACTCGTGCCAGCATGGCGTCGAGCGCGTCCGGCCACTCGCGGTCGATGCGGGCGTCGAGCGCGGCTATTCGATCGAGTAGCGGCTGGTGCTGGTCGGGCGGGCACGCTGCGATCAGTGTCGTGAACATCGATCGCAGCCGGCGTTGCACCTGGGTCGAATGCGTGCTGTAGTGGCGGACCTCGTCCGTCGCGACGGCAACGTAGTCGGCCCAGCTCTGCTGGTAGCCGCGAATGCGGGACAGCTGGGAATGTGCAGATTCGCGTCGTACGCGCTCTGCGAGCAATAGCAGTAGATCCTCGATGTGGTCGATCGCCTGCACCGCTCGACCTGGATCTGTCACGGCAGGCGAGAGGGCTTTCAGTGCGATGTCGACGATCGTCTGAAGGGCGGCAACGGGACTGATCATCGGGCTGTTCATCTCGCCGAAGAGTAGGCAGTCGAGCAGTTGATGTTCGCGCACGCGTTCCGTGGGTCCGTAGATCGTGAACAGTGGTGATTCGAGTGCTACGAACTCGCCGATACTCGGCTCGACCGCGGCGTTCACACCCCAGCGGATAGCGAGGCGCTGGATACGAGCGACGTTCACAGCCAACAGAACTCGGCCGTCTGCAGCCGGCCGACGCAGGCGGATGGTGGTGGGTTCGCCGAGTGCGGCGGCGATCGGTTCGACCGCGGGCACGTCGGGTGCGGGTTCGGACGCCTCACCCGGGTAGGACCGCAGGATCGCGTCCCTACCCTGAGTCGCCGTCCACCGAAGCAAGCGACCCGGGTTGAGGACCGACGCGACCTTCGCGACGAGCGCAATCAGCAGGAACACGCTGACGAAAGCCAGTGCGAACGCGATGACCGTGGACACGACGGGCTCCGAGGTCTCGCTGTCGAGCGCGAGATCCAACGCGATGATCAGCGAGAAGACGAAGGTGGACAGGAACATTCCGATCGACCACCGCAGCAGCGGATCGTGCTGCAGGATCGGCACGATCTTCACCGATATCTGCGCCGCGCCCGTCTGCATCGCCAGGGTCAGCGCAGTGAACACCAAGCCGGTAAGAGTGACCATGCCGCCGGCGATGACGCTGAGCAGCGTCGCGGTCGACCCGTGATCGGTTCCGCCGCCGACGATGTCGCCCGCTCCGGTTGCGGCATCGGCATCGATCGTGACGAAAACGAACGCTGCAACGATCGAGATGATGACCAAGACCATCGGCAAACGCCACGACGGTGCCGGACGCAGTCGCTGTCGGGTCAGCCGCCAGCGCAACGCAGTCAGCAGAGCGTTGGGCGCGGTCTCCCGCGTGGGTAGGGCGGCGATCTCAGGCTCGGCCAGCAGTTGCGGCAGGTCGGCCGGCACGCCGAAGCGTCCGGACACTGCTTCTTGCAGAACGATTTTAGCGCGTATCACGGGTTCTCGGAGCCGCTGCTCGCGCGCGACCGCTTTCGCGAACTTTCGCGGCTTGTTGGTGTAGCGCCATCGTGCCCATGGCGCGTTCGGGCGGCTCAGCCGGATGGCGCCGACGATGAGCAACGGGACGATGAAGATGCCGACGAGACCGGTCCACACTTTGCCCTTGAGCAACGTGATGACAACGAGCAGCAACTCGATCGCCAGTCCGACGAGAACGACGACCAGGTTGAGGGTGTTCGGATCCTTGCGGAAATCGTCGAAGTCACCGGACAGTCCGATGGGGTGCAGACCGAGGAGAAACAGGGTCAGGATCGCGATCGCCACGAACACCGCGTCGATCGACGACCGGCCTTCCTCCGCCCAGTACACGTCGCGCAAATGCAGTACGAGTGCGAATTCGTCCAGGACGAGTGCGCTGCCGACACCGAACACCGACGCGAGAATGCAGTTGGGGACCGGGGTTTGCTCGCTGGCGAGGATGACGAGGCCGAAACCCGACAGCAGCATCATCACGAGGCCGAACATCACGTGATGGATGTGCATGCCGCCTGGTGTGACATTCCCTGGCCACCAGGACACTTCGGCACGAATCATTCGCACGCTGAACCTGATGAACAAGAACGCGAGCAAAAATGCGACGAGCATGAAGAACAGGGGGAGTCGGCCGGTATCGACGATCGCCTCCGAGAACCATCGGCTCATAACTGACAACTATGCGTCCGACGTCGAACCCGTGCAGCGGAAATGCCCGTTTGTCAGGTCCGTAGCTCCCACCGCCGCAGTGCCCACCAGATTTCGAGCAGCTCGCCGGTGTCGCGCAGGTTGGCGCCGGTAAGAGTCTCGAAACGAGTCAGTCTGTACCGCACCGAGTTCGGGTGCAGCGTCAGCACCTCGGCGGTTCGGTCGATCCGCATGTCGTGTGCGAGGTATGCACTGACCGTGCTTCGGATCGCTGCGGCGCCGTCACCTCCGCCGAGCGGGGTGAGGTACCGCTCGACCAACTCGTCGCCGACGTCGGTGTCGGTAACCACGGCCGGGAGCAATCCCAGACTCCGAAGATCGCGGGTCCCGTCGATTCCGAACGCAATAGCCGTCGTCATGGCCCGTGTGGCGAGTCGAAACGACATTTCGAGACGATCCGCGCGTACCGCGGGACCGAGGCCGACTGCGACCGACAGCGCCTGCGGCGGAACGACATCGACGAAACCGACGAGATCGCCGTCGACCAGCGCGCCGAGCCCGTGCGGTCGCCCGCTCGTCGGCGCGAGTCGGAGCGCCTGCTCGAGATCGCGGGTCGGCGTAGTCGTGGTCGGACGCGAGCGGACCGCGTAGTAGTCGCGATCGAAGGCAAGGCCGTAGCTCTCGATCTGCAGCCGAATCGTCGCAGGCGCAAGGGTTCCGAACAGAATTCCGCGAACCAGGTCGGCGCGATGATTCTGTTGCAGGCGGGCGATCTCGAACTCGGCGCGGTGGTGGCCGCGTGCCGATGCGAGCATGGCTTCGTCCACGGTCCGCAGGACGTCGTGCGATAGATCGAGCAACACGTGATCGCCGACGCCAGCCTCGCGACCGACTCGCACGAGATCGTCGAGCAGCATCCGGCTCGCCACGTGCCAGCCTGCGAACACCTCGTCGAGCGACAATCCCTGCCTGCCACGAACTTCGCCGTGGTCGGCAAGAGTTTCGAGTTCGGCTGGGTAGAACGGTCGACCAGCCGTCATCGCGTCGAAGACGACAGTCATCGCGAACCGAGTGGCCGGGGCAAGAACAACTGCCTCGACCTGCGCGTACGCGGCGACCTCATTACGCATGCGATCGACGAACCGACCGACGAACTCGTCGATGGATCCGATCAATGTTGCGAGCAATTCCTGTGGCGTGACTGTCATCGTTTCGGCGATCCTACTGCCGGAGTTTGGATTCGTACACAAACAATTCCCGTTTAGATTGACGATGGATCCATGGTGACGTGGGCGTTTCGTGCGGATGATTGTCTTCCATCCACAAGTTCCCACATCTTGGAGCACACGATGGCACTGGCCCTGTCGGCAACCACACTTTGCGAAGCGTTTCAGATCACTGCGGCGCGACAGCCGTCGCACGTCGCGTTGCGGACACCCGGAGATGCCGTGTCGATCACCTGGGCGACCTACGCGGATCGGGTCCGGCGTATCGCGGCGGGATTGGCATCGCTCGGCGTGCAGCGCGGAGACACGGTTGCGTTGATGCTCGTGAATCGTCCGGAATTCCACCTCGTCGACACCGCGGTGCTGCATCTCGGCGCGACACCGTTCTCGATCTACAACAGTTCCGCACCGGAACAGATTGCGCACCTCTTTGCCAACGCAGGCAACCGGATCGTGGTGACAGAACACGCATTTCTGCCCGTTCTTCGCGCCGCGATCACCGGTTCCTCCGTGACCCGCACGATCGTCGTCGACGGCCTCGACAGCGCTGCCGGTGCCGCAATGTCGCTCCAGCAGCTCGAATCGGTCGGCTCGAAAGCTCTGTCCGACAACAACTTCGATTTCGACGCCGCATGCGCGCTGTGCAGCCGTCCGATCTTGCGACCCTCATCTACACATCGGGGACAACCGGTCCGCCCAAGGGCGTCGAGTTGAGCCACGCCAACCTGCTTGCCGAGGTTCGTGCGGTTGCGGACCGGATACCACTGTCATCCAACGGCCGGACCGTTTCCTACCTGCCGTCTGCTCATCTGGCAGATCGCTGGGTCGCGCACTATCAGGCTTCGATCGGGATGGGCTACACGGTCACGACGATCGCGGACCCGGCAACGGTCGTCACGCATCTCCCCGATACGCGGCCGACGATGTGGGGCGGTGTGCCGCGCGTGTTCGAGAAGATCAAAGCCGGGCTCGAGGCGAAGGGGATCCTAGATCCCGCGTCGTTGACGGGTCCGCAGCGTGCGGCCATCGTTGCGAGCCTCGGGCTCGACGAGTGCACGTCGCTCTGGGTCGGTGGTGCACCCGTCCAAGACGAGGTGGTCCGGTACTTTCATGCGCTCGGATTGCCGCTCGCCGAGATTCTCGGCATGTCGGAGACGTCCTGCCTCATTACGGCGAACCCGCCCGACGCGATCAAGATCGGCAGCTGCGGAACGGCGATGCGCGGTGTGGAACTGCGGCTCGACGACGACGGGGAACTACTCGTGCGTGGACCGTTGGTGATGGTCGGCTATCGCGGCGAACCAGCGAAGACCCGCGACGCGATCGATGCCGACGGTTGGTTCCATTCCGGTGACATCGCCACGATCGACGACGACGGCTACGTCAGCATCGTGGGTCGGAAGAAGGAAATCATCATCAACGCCGCTGGTAAGAACATGTCGCCGGCGAACATCGAAGCCGTGCTGAAGTCCGCACATCCACTGATCGGTCAGGCCATCGTGATCGGGGACAGGCGGCCGTACAACGTCGCGCTGATCGTGCTCGATCCCGACACGTCCGCTGCTTTCGCTCGCACACACGGAATCGCTGACGTATCAACCGCGAGCTTGGCGCGCGACACGATCGTCGGTGACTCCATCTCGGCGGCAGTCGACGCTGCCAACGAGCGACTCTCACGGGTCGAGCAGATCAAACGATTCACCGTCCTCGACGTCGATTGGCAGCCGGATTCCGACGAGCTCACACCGACGATGAAACTCAAACGAAAGCCGATCGCAGATAAGTACTCGCACCTCGTCGAGGATCTCTATGCGGTGGCAGCCAGTGTCTGACTGGTATCGCACCGAGTGGGGAAGCGGTCGGACTCTTGTCCTATTGCACGGGGGTGGCGCGACGTCGCGCACGTGGACGCCGGTGCTGGATCAGCTTGCAATGCAGCGCCATGTCGTCGCGTTCGACTTTCCGGGATTCGGGCGGACGCCGTTTCCGGACAATGTCGAATTCACCATGGACTGGCTGCTCGGCGCTTTTGCCGACCAGCTCGCCGACGCGGGTATCCGAACGCCCGTCGACATCGCAGGCAATTCGATGGGTGGATGGGTCGCGTTGGAAGCCGCCAAGCGCGGTCTTGCGCGATCTGTCGTCGCGTTGGGTCCGGCTGGGTTATGGCGAAACGGAATGCCGCCGCTACTGCGAGCAAAGTTTCGCGCGGGTCTGGTCGGTGCGCGGCTTGCCCGCGGGCGAGAGGCGGCGGTGCTACGGTCGAAAGTCATTCGCACCGTTGCCTTTTCCCAGATTGCGCGACAGCCGAGCCGGATACCCGTAGCCGATGCAGCGGGAATGCTGCGCGAGTTCGATTTATGCCGAACGGCTTTCGAGCCCATCCTGCGTGTCGCAAAGACGGTCGGATTCACCGGTGGCCACGCGATAACAACACCGATCACCGTCGCGTACAACAGCAGCGAACGGATGTTGCAGCTCAGGACTGCGCGTGACAGAAGCGAACTGCCCGCGCACACGCGCTGGGTGGAACTACCAGGCTGCGGGCATGTTCCGATGTGGGATGCACCTGACCTCGTAGCCGACACGATCCTGCTCGGAACGCAATAATGCAGACAGTTTTCGACGAAATCCGGACTCGTCTCACCGTTCCCCTGATCGCGGCGCCGATGTTCTTGGTGTCGAGCCCGGAACTTGTCACGGCTGCGTGCTCGGCGGGCGTCGTCGGTGCTTTTCCGACTGCCAACGCTCGAACCACCGACGAGCTAGAGGACTGGCTGTCGCGGATCCGCACAGGTCTGGCGGGTACGACCTGCGAATACACGGGCCTCGCGCCGGCGCCCGTCGCGCCGAATCTCATCGTGCACGCGAGCAATGCGCGATGCGACGCCGACCTCCTCGTATTGCAGAGTGCTGCACCCGAACTCGTCATCACGTCGGTCGGTTCACCCGCGCGGGCAGTCGGACCGCTCCACGACGTAGGGACACTCGTGTTCGCGGACGTATCGTCGATCCGGCACGGGTACCGCGCTATCGAGGCGGGCGCCGACGGTTTGGTCCTCCTGACCGCCGGAGCCGGTGGCCAGACCGGCTGGGCCAACCCGTTCGCATTCGTTCGCGCAGTGCGGCAATTTTTCGGAGGCCCGGTGGTTGTGGCCGGCGGTATCTCCGACGGCGTCGCGCTGCGGGCGGCGATCGAACTGGGCGCCGACCTCGCCTACATGGGAACGAAGTTCATCGCGACCGAGGAGAGTGTGGCGCGCCGTGAGCACAAGGAAGCACTGATCGCATCGTCGCTGGACGACGTGGTGCTGACATCGGCGTTCACGGGTCTACCGACGAGCATCCTGTCGGCATCGATGCCTGGTGACCCAACATCGCTCGGAACCACCGACATGGCGCGTCTACTGGTGTCGGAAGGCTCGACATGGAAGGACATTTCGAGCTGCGGCCATTCGGTATCGGGCGTCGATACCGTGCGCCCCGTCGCGGATCTGGTCGCCGCGACGCTGGCTGAGTACAGCGGACGCGGCGACCGGGAGAATGTGACGCATACTCGGAATAGGGCAAACGTCTGGCATTCCGCGACAACGTATGGTCGGATTGATGGTCACACGACCTGAAGGGAGATGCGGTGGAGTCCGATTCGATGGACCCGGCCGTGTTTCGCTCGGTCCTTGCGCGATCGCCCGACCTCGTCATGTTGTCGGAATTCGTCTCGGGGCGAGTGCTGTACCTGAATCCCGCGGGTATCCGTCTCGTCGGTCTCGACGATCTCGACGACGCCTGTACACGCCACACGGCGGACTTCGTGACGGAGGTCGGTGCGCTGTCGAACGCCGAACTCGAGGCAGGTCTTGCCGGTTGCGGCGACTGGTCGGGATTCAGCGAGGTCAACAACTTTCGGACCGGTGAGGCGATTCCGGTGACCATTGCGGTGTATGTATTGGTGCGCGACACCGCCGGACCAACCTTGATCGTCACGACCGCGCGTGATCATCGCCATTCGCGACAGCAGGAGCAGCGGCTCGAGCAGGCGCTGGAAGCGGCGGCGCAGCGTGCGTGCGAGCAGCAATCGTTGGCCGCGCTGAGCGAGCTAGCCGTCAGTTCCGACCTCGACACCGTTCTCGCCGCAGCGACCGCCGCCGCGGCAGCCATGGTGGGAATGGAATGTTCGTCCGTGTCCCGGATCGGCGACGACGGGGAGACGCTCAACGTTCTCGCCTACTCCGGCCCCGCGCCTCGGCCGACGACGCTCGGTACCGGTGCAGCGTCGCAGGCGGGATACGCGTTGGCGACCGGTTCGACCGTCGTATGTCCCGACAGAGCTGACGAAACCCGTTTCGCGACAACGGGTATGGTCGCGCGGGGGCTGCGGAGCGGCATCAGTATGCCGATCGGGGAAGACATCCTGTGGGGCGTGCTCACCACCCACAGCACAAGCGTGCGGTGCTACACCCAGCGAGATCTGTCGTTTCTCGCGGCAGTCGCTGCGGTCGTGTCGGCTGCGATTCGTCGCATCGAACTGGAAGCTCGATTGCGGCACCAAAGTCTGCACGACCCTTTGACCGGACTTCCGAACCGCGTGTTGGCGTTCGAACGCATCGACGCGGCGTTGGGCGGCGCGCATGCGGTCGGGTCGCACTGTGCGTTGTTGCTGATAGATCTCGACGACTTCAAGACCATCAACGACAGCCTTGGTCACAACGCCGGCGACTGCGCCTTGATAGGTCTTGCTCAGCGGCTCGCCGATGCGGTCCGCCCGACCGACACCGTTGCCCGCCTCGGCGGCGACGAATTCGTCGTAGTCTGCGCAGATATCGACACTCTCGAGGCGGCCATCGAAATTGCCACCCGCATCAATACGGCGATCACCTCGGTCGACGCGGGCGACGCCGGATGGGTCAGCTTCAGTGCGAGTATCGGCGTAGCTATATCGGACGAATCCAGCACGCCGGACGATCTGATCCGCCGTGCCGATCAGGCGATGTATAGCGCGAAAGCCCTTGGCCCGGGCCAGTACTCCGTCTCCGACGTCGTTAGAGAGCGTCAGACGAGTCCGCCTGCACGCGCGACGGACGTCGGCGTGCCGTGCCCGACGACGAAGACATCGATGAGGACGTCCTCGTCTCCGTAGCGTGCTAGCGGCACCAACCCCCCGGTCGAGTGCGCGACGGCATGGACTTCGTCACCGGTCGTCGGATAGTCGGCGACGGGGTGTCGCCAGTGGACGAACACCACGGTGGCGCCGAATTCGGCGTGATCGACGGCCTCGTCGCAGGCGGTTCGTAAGGCTTGCAGATCCAGGTAGTACCCGACTTCGCTGATCACGATCAGATCGAAACGTTCGTCGGGCCAGGTGTCACCGAGCGCCCACATCCGCAGTTCGACTCCGGCTACGTCCGCCAGCCTGGTTCGGGCCGACGCGAGTGCACTGTCTGCCACGTCGGTCGCCAGCACCCGGTCGCACCGCGACGCCAGCGCTTCGGTCAGTACACCGATCGAGCATCCCGGCTCGAATGCGTTGCGGTAGGTCGGTTTCGGTAGTGCAGCAAGGGTCAGGGCACGTTTGCGTTCCTCGTACCAGCGGGATCGAAACTCCCACGGATCGCGGTCCTTCTCGTACATATCGTCGAAATAGCTCGGCGGCAGACTGCTTCCGCTCCGATCGCTGTTCATACGAAGAAGGTCTCCGATCGCCCGGCGAGACGCTCGAGGACGTGTGGCGGCAGGATCGGCCGGTCTGCGGGATGCGTCGACGCCGCAATCGCCTGGCTGGAGTATTCGTCGATCGCAGCCAGCTTCGTACGAACGATCTTGGCCGGGAGCGCAAGTGCGCGAGCGCGATCGCTCGGTACCACGGCGTCGTCGGGATGGGCCCACTGAAACATCCACACGGGGAACTCGAGCAGGGTTGCGCCGCTACTTTTACATGCGGCCGCAGTGGCTCGACCAACCGCTTCGTGGTCGGGATGACCGTCGTTTCGCCATGTCGTAGCGCACCACACGTCGGGGCCGGTCTCACGGAAGAGAACCCCACGAAGAGCGCTTGTCAGTTCTTCTTCGCGCGAGCCGACAGCACCGTCCGGAAACGCCAGTCGCGTCGGTGCCTGCGCGCCGACCACACGAGCCGCCCGCCGGGACTCCTCGATGCGCAGGCTTGCGAGTGCGCGCGGGGTGTAGGACGGCGAGCCCGGATATGCGCCTTCGCCATCGGTGACGATCACAACCGTCACCGGAATGTCGTTGCCACGCGCGAGTGCAATCAAGCCTCCAGCGCCGAGTATTTCGTCGTCTGGATGTGGGGCGACGACGACGAGCCGCTGACAGGATTCGATCTCCAATGCCCGATGCTCTGTGCCCCAAGCCGTCCACAGGTGTGCCGGGGTGCCTTCGTCGTCGAGATCGATCAGCGGTTGCGCCACCAGGTGAAATCCTTTCCAGCTACGTCACGACCGAGGTCGGCCAGATCACGTTCGGCATGACTTTGTCGTAGATAGACGGTCAGGTCGGCGACTCGCCGCGCGTGGGCGGGGTCGGCGCACAACGGACCGGCGCCCAGCGCGCGACCTACCCGGTCCATCGTCGTGGACGCTGCCTGTTCGACGAGCGCCCGTGTGGCTCGTGCCCTGATCCGGGCCTGGCCGCCGCGATCGTACGGGTCGCCGTCGATGGCGTGCGCCGCGATTTCCAGAGCGGCTGCGGCGCCGCGCAGTTCCGAGGTGACGCTGCCCAGATGAGCGAGTGCGTGCTCGTCGGCCCGACCGCGGGCTGCGGCCGAGTGGAGTACCTCCGCGACACCACATGCGCTGCCGTACCAGCAGGCGGCCACTCCGATTGCACCGTGCCAGAAGCCGGCTCTGTCGATGTAGTCGCCGGCCTCGCCGACCGCTTCGGCGTCGGCGGCGGTGAAGTCGACCGCGCCGGAATCGGATGCGCTCATGCCGACCGCATGCCAGGTGTCCGGTACGGGCTGCACGCCCGGTTGTCGGAGATCGACCGCGAACAGCCGCCAATCCCCGTTGCATAGTGCCGTGACCAGAGCATGTGTGCAGATCGTCGCGCCGGAGCACCACAGTTTGCGTCCGTCGAGCACCCATCGACCAGTGCGTCGCGTCGCGTTCAGCTCGGGTCTAGGAGGTTGCGCTGCCCACACACCCCACAGGCTGCCGTTCGGAATCGAACGACCGGTGATCTCGGCGAGGATCGCCACCGCGTCGGCGTGCGCCTCGGCAAGACGACCGACAACGGTGTCACGGTAGGAAAGCTGCGCCAACCCGTGCCACCGCTCGATGGTGTGCCCTGCGCCGGGCAGAGGCAGGTCCAGTGCGCCTGCCTGTTCTGCTGCCAGGAGTTGTGTCGCGACTGTGTTGTGTGACGTGGAGTCGCGGGGTTCGGTGTCGCTCGGTTCGATACTGATCGAGGCGCTCATGCCGACAATTCCAATCCGCGGATGTGTGCGGCGAACCCGTCCGGCGCTCGACCGATCCGGCGGTCCGAGGTGGTGACGTCGGCGCTGTCGGTCCACTCGATCCGCGCGCCGATCGCCCTGAATCGGTCGACCAGATCGATGTCCTCGCCGTTTCTCAACTTTCGGAATCCGCCTGTGCGCCAATAGATATCGGCGCGAAATCCTAGATTCGCGCCGTGAATGTGCGGATCCGGGTGATTGCGGTAACTACGTTCGTAGACCGGCGCGAGATCTTTCGACTGTTCGGACCACCGCACACCGACGGTGCCGACGACAACCTCGGCGCCCGCTCGAGCACGTGCCAGTTGTGCCGACAGCCATCCCTCGTCGACCTCGGAATCCGCGTCCGTCGTTGCAAACCAGGTGTCGGCTCGACACGTGTGTCCTGCGACCGAAAAGCCGACCGCTCGCGCCGCTCCGACGTTTCTCTCGTCGATCGCGAAGGTGCTCACACCGCCGCCCGCGACGTCGGCCGAACTGTCGGTGCACGCGTCGAGGACAAATTGGATATGTACCGGAACATTTACCTTCGTTGCAGCTCGATCGAGCGCGCTCAGGCAGTGGGGGAGCAGGTCCTCCTCGTTGCGGACTGGGACCACGACGACGATCCGAGTGATATCCGGACGGATAAGACTGTGCGGCACAGAGTTACACCCCTCGTCGAAGATGCCGGTGGTCGCTCCCGGCCTGCATTCGAATACCCGTTCCGATCGTTGCGAAACCGAACGATTGTCCAGGTTGGCACTGAGATTCGGCGGGTACTCGGTAGCCATGGCAAGCGCACTGGACAGCTACGTCGGGACTCACTACGTCGGATCGACCGGAGGCGTGCAACTGATCAGGCGGATCGCCGCATCCCACCATGGTTCGACGGATGTGCTGGACCGACTCGTGCGAGAGATCGACTACGACCGCAAGAAGCTGAGCGAGATCATGAAGAAACTCGATATCTCGCCGAGCCGTACCGCGGTGCTCGGCGCGTGGCTGGGGGGCCAGGTCTCAGGTCTGCAGCTGACGGACCGGGTGTTCGGCCGCTCGCCGTTGACCGCACTCACCGAACTCGAAGCGATGTTGCTGGGCGTCACAGGTAAAGCGGCACTGTGGCGGGCGCTGCGGCTGCTCGCCGTTGACGACGATCGGCTCGATATTGCCGAACTCGACTACCTGCTCGCGCTCGCAGAGGGTCAGATTGTGGCCCTGGAAGCGTTGCGGAGCGAGGTCGCTGTCGCGGCATTGACCGAAGGCTAGTAAGAAGTACCTCCATGACCAAGACTGTTGTGATCACCGGTGCGAACAGCGGTATCGGACTCGGCATGGCTCACGAGTTGGCTGCCAGGGGCGCGACGCTCGTGTTCGGCTGCCGCAACCAAGCCAAGGCCGAGGTCGCGCGCAAGGCCGTCGTCGAGCGGACACCGGGAGCAGAGGTCGACGTGTTGTCTCTCGACCTGTCGTCGTTCGACCATATTCGGACGTTCGCGAAGGAACTCGCCGCGCGCCACGACCGTGTGGATGCGTTGATCAACAATGCGGGTGCCTCGCCGATCAAGCAGCACTTCACCGACGATGGCTTCGAAATGCAGTTCGGAGCAAACTATCTGGGTCCGTTTCTGCTGACCCACCTGCTACTTCCGCAACTGCAGGCGGCGGCCACAGAGACGGGTGACGCCCGTGTCGTGCACCTGTCCTCGGTGATGCACAACATCGGCAGCATCGATCCTGACACGTTCACCGGCCGAGAGCGCTACTTCGCACTCGCTGCGTATGCGCAGTCGAAACTCGGCAATCTGATGTTCAGCAACGCACTCGCACGACGGCTGCCGGCAGGCATCACCTCGACTGCGATGCACCCCGGCGGCGTGGATTCCGAGGTCTACCGCGAGTTGCCTGCGCTCGTGTTGAAGCCGCTTCGCCTTTTTCTGATCTCGCCTGACAAGCCGAGCAAGCTTGGCGCCGACCTCGCGATCGGTGACCGCTATCGCGGACGCTCGGGTGAGTACTTCACCGCGCAGCCGCCGGGCTTCGCGAGCCGCACCTCGCGCGACATCGGTAAGCAGGACGACCTCTATCGGCGCAGCGCCGCGCTGACCGATATCGAGGCACTCGCGGTGCGCTGAGTCCAGTCGGGCGAACCCCATTGGTGTGTGCAAGAGTTCGACACATCAGTCGTCAGCTTCGGAAGGGTTTACAAAGCGAATGAGCAACGATCCACAGGCTGTCACAGGGAAATTGCTCGACGCGCTCGTCGAGTTCATCTTGGCCGAGGTCACCGACCGGTTCGACGACGTTGTCGTCAGAGAGATCGATCTGGTGCTTGCCGGAGCAGATTCGATCCGACTGGGTGACGTCGTCGATCCGGCTGACGTGAAGGTCACCGCCCGCATCGGTGTCGATCAGGTCGGCGGCAGCGCTGTCGTCTCCCAACTCGTCGTTCCGTTCGCCGACGTGTTCTACAACCTCGACGCAGCCTCGGAACACAACCTGGGTGACGTCATCGATCGAGATCAGGTGCAGGCGCTCATCAATGCCGTACTCGGGCTCACGACCGCACAGGAAAGGCTTTTCGAGCGATTGACGTTGAGCCCCTTGATCGCTCAGCTTGCATCCCGGTTCGTCGGATCGATAATCAACGACTTCGTTGCAGGCAACAGGAAGAAAGCCGAGCGCCTACCCGGTATGTCGTCCATCTTCTCGGTCGGCGACAAAGTGGTTTCGACAGCCGCGAAAGTCGGCAAGGGCCAACTCGACGCAGTCGCTGGCATGGGCGCGCAGTATGCGCTCAAGCAAACCGAAGGTGCGGTCCGCGATCTGGTCAAGAACGGACCTGTCGAAGAAGCGGTGCTCGAAGTGTGGGACCTGCACGCGAACGAACCGGTCAGCGAACTCCGCCTGTACGTCTCCGAGGAAGAGAACCGCGAGCTCGCCGAGCTCGCTTACGGAGCGGCAATGTCGACGCGCAACAAGGAGTACCTCCTGGCACTCGTCGACGCGTGGATCGACACCTTCTTCGAGAACTTCGGCCAGTCGACTGTTCGTGAGTTGCTCGACCAGTTGGGTTCGAGCCGTGACGACTTGATCGCCGAAGCTGCGCGGTTCGCACCGCCGATCATCGACGCGCTCATCGCCAACGGTGTGCTCGCCGATCAGCTTCGGCAGCGGCTCGAGCCGTTCTTCTCCTCCGACGCGGCGATCGCGATCGTCACCGAGGGATAGCTAGGCCCGGGTCTGTGATTCCTCGAGCGATGGTCCGATTCGCAATGCTTTCGCGAGCAGCGGTTCGACGAAGGCGCGCGCATCGGCGACCCTGTGGTCGGCCGTGCCTCGCACCTCGATCCACGGGACCGACTGGGCGGTAAGCACGTCCCGGAATCGCTGTTGCATTGCACGGCGCAGATGCTCGCCGTCGCGGAGTCCGTCCTGGACGAACGGAATCTCGTCGCCGGTCAACACGTATGCCAGCGGTCGGTGCTGTGCGGCGCGTTCGACAAGGTGCTCGGGACACGGACCGACGTAGCGTTCGTGCCAGATCGTCGTTGCGAGAGCGTCCGTATCGCAGACGAGCAACGGAATCGGTGCTCGTCGTCGCGCGCGTGTCTCGGACTCGATCTGGCGGTCCATGACGAGATCGAATTCGTCGCTTCGCCATGGTGTGTTCGGGCCGCCGGGACGCTCGACGGAGTAGGTTCGGCCGTACTCCGGAACCCAGTCGGTGGCAAAGGATTCGGCCAGTTTCGTTGCTAGCGTTGTGGACCCGGTCGACTCCGCACCGAGAACAACGACGCGCTGCGTGAACCACGCCCGCACCGGGGGAGGAAGCTCGGCCCAGTTGCCGATGACGTCGTCGCGTATCGCGGTGCCGGACACCGGATTGGTGAGTCGACCGGGATCGACGTGCACCCGCTCGGCGGCGAGCCGGCGGGCCAATTCGTTGCCGTAGGGCTCGCTCGTGAACACCGCGTCGACAGGTTCGTCGAGTAGGTCCTCGATGATCGGCATGTGGAGATCCCAGATATCGGGGTCTCCGAAGTCGATCCGAGCGTCGTCGATCGCGCTGACAACCCGCGCGGTCGGGTGCTCCTCACGTAGCCAGGACGCGCGGACCTCGAGCGGAATGGTCTCGACCGACGCTCCGAGGATCTCGATCGTCACCCGCTCGCACGCTCGCTGCGCCGTGCGGATCACCGCTTGATGACCGGAGTGCAACGGGTAGAACTTTCCGAGCACGAGTCCGTGGCGGAAGCGTCGACTGCCTTCGGCGTCAGACACGGACGAGGTCCGCTCGGGTGTCCTGGGCCGCGCGGCGCACCGCCAACCACTCTCGAAGAGCAAGCGCGCACATGATGCAGAATCCGCCGTACAGCAACGCTGTAATCGACAGCCCTGCAGACAAATACAGCCATACGTAAGCGATATCGACGGCAAGCCACACCAGCCAGCTCTGCCACCAACGCCGATTGAGCATGATCTGGGCAACGACGCTTGCGGCCATCGTCGCCGCGTCCGACGTAGCGACCGTCGAGTCGGTGAACTCGAGCAGCACCCACCGCACGGTGAGAGTCACAAGTACGAAAGCCGCAACGAGCGCCAGTACTGCGAGGCGCGGAACGCTCGAGACGAACGCCTCGTCACGCCTCAGATTCGCCGAGGCTTCCCACTGCCGGGTCCGCATCCAGTCGATCCAGCCATGACCGGCAAGGACGAGGAACACAACCTGCAAGCCGACCTGCGCGTAGAGCCCTGCGGTCCAGAACAAACCCATGAACAGAATCGTGTTCGCGATTCCGATCGGGTAATTCCAGATGTTTCGACGCCACGCCAGCACCACACACGCTGCGCCCGTGACGAATCCCATGACCTCGACCCAATGTGCAATCCACCAGTTCTGCATGCCGTTCACCTCGTCACGTCGATTCGATGTGCTTCGAAAACTCCCGCGGCAGATCGCGGCAGGTAGGTCCCGGCTCGTCGCCGGAACAGTTCCGCAGGCCGACCGCCTGCCGCTGACGACACCTTTCCGGTGCTGTCCAGGCCGTCGCTGACTTGCCTGCGAAAGGTGTCCTTGGGGAGCGCGTGCTCGTAGATCGCCTCGTAGAGCTGGCGCAGCTCGAGGACTGTGAACTCGTGTCCGATCAGGTAATCGGGATCCACCTCGTCCGCGTACCGAGCACGCAGATCGGCGACAGCGAGCCGCACCATTCGTGCGTGGTCCCATGCCAGGGATTCGTCGGGTTCCCCGTCCGTAACGCCAACGAGGAAGGCGTTGCCTGGCAAACGATCTCGGGCGACGGCGGTTCCATACGCCATGGACATGACCCACCCGCGGTAGTCGCGCGTCGGGTCGTCGAATATCGCGAGCTGATGCATCTCGACGTCCGAAACGCCGGCTTTGGTGCGCAGTGCCCTGTCGGCGGCGTCGCGGGTCCGCTCGTTGGGGTGCACGAACGTGCCTGGTAGGGCCAAGCCATCGTGGGGTGACTCGACGACCAGGACGTGCAGGCGTGCTTCGGCGACTGTAAGGACCGCGACGTCGACCGCGAGCGAGGGTCTCGGGTAGTCCCGCAGGGTATTGCCGCTTGCGTTGCGCCATTCGGACATGTCGGTACCTTAGCGCATAATTGATCTATAGTTAACGCAAATTCGATCTAAGGGGCGCAAATGAATGAAGCATTGGATCTCGATCGAGCTGCCGGCGTCCTGCTTGGCACCGCTGCTGGCGACGCGCTCGGCGCGGGGTACGAGTTCACCCATCCGACCGCGGAGCAGGCGATCGACATGGTTGGCGGCGGATCGTTCGACTGGGCTCCGGGGGAGTGGACGGACGACACCTCGATGGCGATCGCGGTCGCTATCGCGGCGAAGGACGGTGCAGACATCGGTCGCGGTGACGGACTCGACGCGGTCGCCGCGGGATTTGTCGACTGGTTCGACTCGAATCCGCCGGATATGGGCATCCAGACCCGCTCGGTGCTCTCGTCTCGCTCGCAGTCCGCTCACGAGATGGCAAGGTGCGCTAAGAGGCTCGGTGGCCGGACGGGTGGCAACGGCTCGCTGATGCGTACGGCGCCCGTGGCTCTTGCCTATCTCGACGACGAGGATGGGTGTCTTTCGGCGGCCGCCGCGATCGGCCGGCTGACCCATGCGGACGACCGAGCGACAGAGGCATGTCAGATGTGGACCTACGCGATCCGGCACGCGGTCCTGCACGGCAACTTCGACGGTGTACGCGGCTACCTCGAGAAGGCACCGACAGCAGTCGCAGAGTTCTGGTCGCCGCTGCTCGATGCGGCCGAAAACGGTGTCCCGGCGGACTTCGCCAACAACGGCTGGGTCGTCCATGCGCTTCAGACAGCCTGGTGGGCGATCACCAACACCGACGACTCTTCTCCCGAGCATCTCCAGCACGCCCTCGAAATGGCCGTGCGCGCAGGCGGTGACACCGACACGACGGCCGCGATCGCGGGTGGACTGCTGGGAGCACGGTGGGGTGCATCGGCTGTGCCCGCACGCTGGCGTCGAATCCTGCACGGCTACCCTGGTTTTCGGGCAGACGACCTCGTCGGAATTGCGGTGCAGATTGTACTGAAGGGCAAGCGCTGATCAGTCGCGTTGGCCCGCTCCAGATTTCCGCTCACGCGTCGACGTGGAGATCCCGTTCCTTCCCGGTGAGCGGATCCCGGGTCTCCCAGAATGTCGCATTGGGTATGCCGAGGGCTACGGGATCGAAGATCGGATCGACGCCATCTTTCTTCTGCTTCTCGTAGTCGCGGAGTGCTTTGTACGCGGGCTGCTGCAAAATGATGATGCCGATGATGTTCAGCCAAGCCATCAGGCCCACGCCGATGTCCCCGAGCGTCCAGGCCTCGCTGGCCGTCGAGACCGCGCCGATCGCGACCGACACCAGCACTAGTGCCTGAAGTAGCAGAGTCGCGTTGGATCCAACGGTTCCACCGATGAACCTGACGTTCACCGGCGAATGCTTACCGAGGACGAACCGCAGGTTGGTTTCGGCCATGTAGTAGTAGGCGATAAGCGTCGTCAGGCAGAAGAAGAGCAGCGATATTGCCACGAACGACGAACCGGCCCCGCTCCACAAGGTGTCGAATCCGGTCTGGACGAAGGTCGGCCCGACTGCCACGTCAGCCGGCAGGATGCCTCCTTCGGCGATCACCCGGCCATCTGCGCTCTCGCCCTCGTACACCCGGTAAGCGCCTGTCGACAGGATCAGGAACCCGGTGGCGGTGCAGATGAACAGGGTGTCGATGTATACCGCGAATGCCTGCACCAGGCCCTGCTTCGCGGGGTGCGATACCTCCGCAGCCGCAGCAGCATGCGGACCGGTCCCCTGGCCCGCCTCATTGGAGTAGATGCCGCGTTTGACACCCCACATAACCGCCGAACCGATGATGGCACCGAATGCGGAATCGATTCCGAGCGCGCTGGCGAAGATCGTACTGATCATGCCGGGCACCTCACTGGCGTTCATGGCCACGATGATCAAGGCGAGCACGATGTAGATGATGGCCATAAACGGCACGACGATCGAGGCGAAGGTAGCGATGCGCTTCACGCCGCCGATGATGATGAACGCGAGCACGATCACCGTGCAGATCGCGACCCACCACGTGGAAACGCCCCAGGCGTTGTTCATCGCCAGGGCCATCGAGTTCGACTGCACACTTGGGAGAAGCAGACCGCAGGCAAGAATAGTGACAAAGGCGAAGATGTACCCGTACACCTTGAACGCGGGGGCCGCGGCGGTGTGAGACCATGCACGGCTCAAGTAATAAGCGGGCCCCCCGCGGTATTCGCCGGTGAGTGCGTCGCGAATCTTGTAGATCTGCCCCAGCGTGCATTCCACATAGGATGTCGACGCTCCCAAAAAGGCGACCACCCACATCCAGAACAACGCGCCCGGTCCGCCGAATGCGATCGCGGTCGCTACACCGGCAATATTGCCCGTGCCGACGCGTCCGGCCAGCGACATTGTGAGTGCCTGAAAAGACGACACTCCCGACGGCGATTTCTCGCCCTTCAGCATCAGACGGATCATTTCCGGTACTTGGCGGACCTGAACGAACCGTGACCTGACGGAAAAATAGACGCCGGCAGCCAGGCACAGATAAACCAGCGCATTGCTCCAGATGTAGCCGTTTATGGTGCTGAGAAGTTCGCTCACCAGGGACCTCGCTTCTATCGAGACCGGACTTTTCGGGCACGTGCACCATGAATGTTCGCATCGCTGGAGTGCTCACGCTACGTCTACGTCACGACACGATCCAGCAGATGCTTCTGCGGTTGGCGCCGACACGCTTCCGCGTGGAGCGCGTAGTCGTCGCACAGGGCGTGAAATGAGCTGTATCGCAACATGATCGGTGGCTTGGGGGCCACGCGGAAGGGTCTATCTGGGGTTCAGTCCAGCAGGATGGTGTACCTGCCCCACTGCCGGTGTTTTGCGCGCCAGTCGGCGATCAACGCGACCATGTGGGGGACCCGGGTCGAAAGTCGCGAGAGAACGGACGGCGGTCAGGGCATCCCAGAGGCTGGCTCAGGCGTCACGCGGCATAGCGGACCTGTATCGATGTCGCGGGACCGAGGGTAGACGGTGTCGCCCGTCGCAGATCCGAAAAAGTCGAGGCGCGCGGTCGCAACCACCCATACCAAAGCAAAAACCCCGCAGCACTGCTGCGGGATTTTTGTTGGACTGTGTCCGAGGGGGGACTTGAACCCCCACGTCCGTTAATAGGACACTAGCACCTCAAGCTAGCGCGTCTGCCATTCCGCCACTCGGACTTACGTTCACGCTGTGCGCGCTGAGCTAGGTTATCCGATTTGTCGGCAGGGCCAAAATCGCCCCTGCTTTCCCACATCAGAGGTTGTGCGGTGGTAGTAAGGGACGGTGTCGACCTCACAAGATTTCCCCGCGCGAACTGCGTCCGATACCGACCACGACGCCGCAGTGGGTGAGGTCGTCGACATCGTCAGTCGGCTGATTCAGTTCGACACCTCGAACACCGGTGAACTCGAGACGACCAAGGGCGAGCGTGAGTGTGCCGAGTGGGTGGCGAGCATGCTCCAGGAGGTCGGCTACGAGACCGAATACGTCGAATCCGGCGCACCGGGGCGCGGCAATGTCTTTGCGCGCCTTGCCGGTCGGGAGACCGACCGCGGTGCGCTGCTCGTGCACACCCACATCGACGTGGTTCCCGCCGAGCCTGCGGACTGGAGTGTGCACCCGTTCTCCGGTGCCGTCGAAGACGGCTACATCTGGGGTCGGGGCGCGGTCGACATGAAAGACATGGTCGGCATGGCTATCGCCTTGGCGCGGCAGTTCAAAGCCGAGGGCACTGTTCCGCCACGTGATCTGGTCTTCGCGTTTCTCGCCGACGAGGAGGCGGGCGGCACTTACGGATCCCATTGGTTGGTCGAACATCGGCCGGACCTGTTCGAGGGAATCACCGAGGCGGTTGGCGAGGTCGGTGGCTTCTCATTGACCGTGCCAAGACCGGACGGCACCGAGCGGCGGCTGTACCTCGTCGAGACGGCCGAAAAGAGTCTCTGCTGGATGCGGTTGACCGCGAAGGCACGAGCGGGCCACGGATCCTTCCTGCACGAGGACAACGCCGTCACGATTCTCGCCAAAGCGGTCGCGCGGTTGGGCACACACACGTTCCCGCTCGTGATCGCCGACTCGGTAGCCGAATTCCTGCAGGCCGTGGGGGAGGAGACGGGACTCGACTTCGACCCCGCGTCCCCGGATCTGGACGGCACGCTCCAGAAGCTGGGCAGTATCTCCCGCATTCTGGGAGCGACCCTGCGCGACACCGCCAACCCGACGATGCTCAAGGCCGGCTACAAGGCCAACGTGATCCCGCAGACTGCCGAGGCGGTTGTGGATTGCCGCGTCGTGCCCGGGCGGCAGGCGGAATTCGAGCGGGAGGTCGACGAACTCATCGGGCCCGACGTCGAGCGTTCCTGGATCACGAAACTGGATTCCTACGAGACGACCTTCGACGGTCATCTCGTCGACGCGATGAACGACGCGATCCTCGCGCACGATCCCCACGGCCGTGTCGTTCCGTACATGCTGTCCGGCGGGACCGATGCAAAAGCATTCGCGCGCTTGGGCATTCGCTGCTTCGGCTTCGCGCCACTACGGTTGCCGCCAGAACTGGACTTCGCAGCGCTGTTTCACGGAGTCGACGAGCGGGTACCTGTCGATGCCGTGAAATTCGGCACTCGCGTGCTCGGGCACTTCCTCCTGAATTCCTGACCCGCTGCTCCTGAACCAACACTCCTGACCCACCACCGATCGAGTAACCACGAAAGGAACTGCACATGATGTACAACCCGTACGACGCACTGCCGAAACTTCCGACGTTCACCCTGACCTCGAGCGACGTCACCGACGGCGAACCGCTCGGTAACGACCAGGTCAGCGGCATTCTCGGCGCAGGCGGCCGCGATCTCTCGCCGCAGCTCTCGTGGAGCGGATTTCCCGAGCAGACCAGGAGCTTTGCCGTCACGGTGTACGACCCCGATGCGCCGACCGCGTCCGGCTTCTGGCACTGGGTGGTGGCGAACATCCCGGCGTCGACTACGTCGTTGCTGAAGGGATCGGGCACGGACGCGACGCTCGGACTCCCGCAGGGTGCCGTCACGTTGCGGTCGGATGCTGGACTGAACCGCTACGTCGGTGCTGCTCCGCCCGCCGGACACGGACCGCACAGGTACTTCATCGCAGTCCATGCCGTCGACGTCGAGGAGTTGGACGTCACCGCCGACTCGATGCCCGGCTACCTCGGTTTCAACCTGTTCGTCCACGCCATCGCGCGGGCCTACATCGTCGGGACGTACGAGGAGAAAGAGTAGAACGCGGCGCGGCGCCGGGTCAGCTCACGATCTCGGCGCCGACCGCCTCGGCGATGTTTGCATAACCGGCCTCGCGGACCTTTCGCGCGAGACCGCGGTGAATCTTGCGGGTCCAGAACAACCCGCCGTAGATGAACCCGGTGTAGCCCTGCAGCAGCGTTGCGCCGGCAAGGATGCGCTCCCAGGCTTGGTCGACGGTCTCGATGCCGCCGACCGACACGATCGTCAGTTGTCCGCCGACGCGCGCGTGCAGGCGACGAAGCACCTCGAGTGATCGTTCGGCGACAGGTGCGCCCGACAGGCCACCTGCGCCCATTTCGGCGACGAGGTCGGGGTCGGTCCGCAGGCCCTCGCGGCTGATCGTCGTGTTCGTCGCGACGATGCCCGCAAGTCCGAGTTCGACGGCAAGATCAGCGACGGCATCGACGTCGTCGTCGGACAGGTCCGGCGCGATTTTCACCAGGACCGGTACCGCGACGGTGTCGAGCACCGCAGCGAGCAGAGGGCGCAGCGACTCGACGGCCTGCAGGTCGCGCAGGCCGGGGGTGTTCGGAGAGCTGACATTGACGACGACGAAGTCGGACAGCGGGCCGAGCAGCAGAGCGCTGGCCGTGTAGTCGGCGGCTGCCTCCTCGGCTGCCACAACTTTGGTCTTGCCGATGTTCGCGCCGATCGGAACGCCCGTCCGGCGGCGCCGTAAGTTGTTGGCGGCGTTGCCCGCACCGTGATTGTTGAACCCCATGCGGTTGATGAGCGCATGGTCCTCGGGCAGCCGGAAGAGACGTGGTGACGGGTTGCCCGGCTGCGGCTGCGCTGTGACCGTGCCGATCTCGGCGAAGCCGAAGCCGAGCGGATCCCACGCGTCGACGCCGGCCGCGTCCTTGTCGAAGCCCGCAGCGAGGCCGAGTGGTGCGCGGAAGTCGAGCCCGAATGCGCTGGTCCGCAGAACCGGATCGTCGACCACCAGGATCTTGGCCAGCGCGGCGCGCAGCGGTGGGACGCGTGCGGTCAGTCGCATCAAGGCGAAAACGAGGTGGTGGATCCGCTCTGGTGGGATCAGGAACATCAAACGCAGCAAAATGCCGTACATGCCTCAGGTCCCGGTTTGGAGTGTCGAAACGTCGTTCGTGTCTGGTGTCGACCACGTCCGTCGCCGCTTGAGCAGAACGCGCCTGCTGCCATCGTGATAGAGCCGTACGCGCGAGAGCTCCCAACCACCGAACTCGGCTTGGATGGCGAGTCGCATGGACGCGGTCACGCGGCTGACATCGGGCGGAAGGCGCAGCGGAATGTACTCGTAGTCGTCGCCGGCAGCCGGATCGTTGATGGCGGCTTCCCAGCTTGCGGGCATTGCGGCGCGGATCGTCACGTGCGACCTCCGATTCGTTGCAGACCGTCTCCGGTTGCCGAGCCGACCAGCAGCTCACCGGTTGTGCTGTCGACGACCACCGAGTTCGGCTGGCGCACGGTCGCCCAGCGCGCAACCTCGACAGGCGACCCGCTCGCCAGGTTGTACCCGACGACCTCGTTGGTTGCCGTCAGCGTCACCCACGCAATGTCCGCACGATTGTCGTAGGTGACCGCATAGGGCGACGTGCCAACGGGATACCGCTGCCGCAGGACCAACGAGTCCGCGGTGAAGACGAGCAGCTCACCGCCGGTGGTGTCGGTCACTAGAATACGTCCGTAGTGATCGGTCGCAAGATTTGTCGCGCCTTCACCGGCGCGTAATGCGAGTCCGAGCTTTCCACCGTCGAGATCGAGTTCGGTCAATGAAGTCTGACGCTTGTCGAGCGCGGCGAGCGCGCCGTCGACCGTAGCGAGCGCGTCTGCGGAGCTCAAACCGTCGATGGTCTCCGTGGAGCCTGCGTCCGGTCCGATCAATTGCACTGCGCCGGAAGCGGTTCCGACGGCGAGGCGGCCATCGGGTAGCACCTGTGCCGACAGCGCATCGCCGTCGACAGGCACGGTGGTGACAGCGCCTGACCGCACATCGACCCGGTCAACGTGTCCGGCACCGGGTACCAGTACCTCGCCTGGCCGCCCGGCGGCGACGGTGACCCCGCTGTCGACATCGACGGGCCGTGGCGTCGCACCGGGGGAGCGCGAATCGATCAATAGCAAGCCGGCATCGGATGTGAGTGCAGCAACAATTCCGGTATCGGAATCGAGTGTCATGGCGGAAATCGACGTGCCTGCGAGCTCGACCAGACCGGCCGGTACGGCAGAAACGGTGGGTGACACAGCGGCCGTCGCAGGTTCGATGGTTTGGGGATCGTCGCGTTCGGAATCCGAAGAACAGCCCGTGAGCAGCACCGATGCCACGACCAACGGAACGCCGAGCCGGTATCGCTTCCGCAAACGCACCCATACCTCCTAGACGACGCCACCGTTTCGGTAGTGCCCATATCTGATCACGTCGCCACGACAAACGAGACCGTGGGTGTTGCGGGGTGATTGCGAAGTCGCACACGGGCACACGGAATAGGGTTAACGTGGTCGGCGGTCGAAGCGGTCACATGGGTGAGATGGTCGGAGTTCCATTGGATACCAAAGCGACACCCGAGTTCACAGTCGAAGACATCAGCGTCGGTGCCTACGCGCACGGTTTCGGAACCAGCGGCGACGGACGCCCGTACGCATTTCGCGTGATCAGGCGAACCATCCACGTCGAGGTGTACCGCGAGGACCTCGATCACACCGTGCCCAATCAGGAAGATGTCGCAGCGCTCGCCGAAGCGTCGATCACCGACATCGACCTGAACGACGAACGCAGCATCGTCGCTCTCGTGCGCGACCTCGTCCACACGGCGGAACCGGTGGAACGAGAGGTCGCGAGCGAGTCGACAACGGTCCGTGCGTTCCTGAGTCGGATCAGCTCGGTAATCGACTCCATCTAGGCCAGTACAGTTGAACTTGTGACGAGGACGACACCATCGCAACGTAAGCGCCAACGAGCACTGACCGTGGCAGTCGCAGGCCTCTGCGGGACATTGCTCGTCGCGGCCGCAGGGTGCGGTAGCGATGTAGTCGACGCGTCGTCGTATTCGAACGATCGGTCCGCATCTCCGACGAGCGTCTCGTACCCGAAGGTGCCGTCCGCTGCCGACCTCGACGCCCTGCTCATCGGTGCGCTGAGCCGAACCATCTCCGACGACGAACGCATCGCCCTGATCGAGGACGGTGAAGCGTTCCGAAGCGCGATCCCCGACCTGTACAGGGCGATCGACGAAAATCCGAATGCCCGATTCAAGGTTGTCGATCCCGTCTTCGACAATCACGACGGCACACTCACCGCGACGTTCCAGCTCGACAAGGATGGTCGCGGCACCGACCTGAAAACCGCTGTCGTGCACTTCGTCGCGAGTGACGGTCGGTGGAAGATCTCGCGAGACGACCTGTGCGGCATCCTGCGCCAGGCGAACTATCGCACCCAAGCCTGTGGCTGACGACCGAGGCGGCTCCGCCGCTCGTGAGTCTTTTCGGAGGGCGGGCCCACCGAAAAGACTCACGAGGCGCGTAGCGCCCTCGCCCTTTTTCGGTGCGCAATGTGAGTCTGCGTGTTCCTAGCCTGGGGACGTTTCGTCTATCGCGCCCGCTACGGCGTCATCGCGGTGTTCGTCATCCTCGTGTCCGTATCGGGCATCTACGGGCTCGATCTGTCGAAACGATTGAGCCAGGAGGGCTGGTTCGACGACACCAGCGAGTCGGTCAAAGGTTCCAAGATCGCCGACGCGACCTTCGGCCGGGAGACCGACGGCGACGTCATCGCGCTCTACACGGCGCCCGAGGGCAATACAGTCGACGACCCCGAGATTCGGGCGCGCGCCCGCGAACACTTCGAACGGCTGCTCCGCGACGAATCTGCGCTGATCCTGAAGATCGACAGCTACTGGGACACCGGCATCCAGAAACTCAAGGACGATTCCAGTAAGCACGCATTCGCCAGTATCGGACTTCGCCGCGAGGGTTCGGTGACCCTCGAGGACTACAACGCGATCAAGGGTGATCTGCCCATCGAGGGGCTCACGTTGCAGTTGGCCGGCGTGCAGCCTGTGGTCGATGCGCTGAACGAGGGTATGCAGCAAGACATTCGACGTGCCGAGATCATTGCGCTGCCGTTGGTCGCTTTGTTGCTGTACTTCGTGTTCGGCGGTGTGGTTGCGGCGCTACTTCCGGTGCTGATCGGTGGGATGACCATCATCGGCTCTCAAGGTCTGATGCGGCTGATCACCAACGTGATCGACGTCAATGCCTTCGCTACGGCGGTCGTCACGTTGGTCAGTCTCGGTTTGGCGATCGACTACGGGCTCTTCGTCGTGAGCAGATTTCGAGAGGAAGTCGCGCAGGGCAGATCGATCGAGGACGCCGTCGCCCGCACTGTGGCAAGTGCGGGCCGGACCGTCGTATTTTCGGCGTCGATCATCGTCGTCTGCCTCGGTGGTCTACTGATCTATCCGCACGGCGTCCTCAAATCGGTGCCGTACGGCGCAATCAGTTCGGTCGTGCTCGCGGCAGGCCTGTCGATTTCCGTGCTGCCCGCGGTGCTCGGCATCCTCGGTAAGCGGATCGACCTGCTCAGCTGGAAGCGCTTCTCGCAGACCAGAACTCCGGAGCAGATCGACGCGGGCTTCTGGTCCCGACTTGCGACGTGGGCGATGCGACGTCCCAAACTCATCGTCTTCCCGATCATCATCGGACTCGCTGCGTTGATCGTTCCGTTCGGCGGGATGGAGTTCGGCGGTCTCAGTGAGCGCTACCTGTCGCCGACCGATCCCGCCCGAGTGGCGCAACAGGACTTCGACCGTATGTTCCCGCAGTTCCGGACCGAACCCTTGCGTCTGGTCGTGCTCGGTGCCGACAACACCCAACTCGGGGAGATTCGTGCGCAGGCGAGCGACATACCCGGTCTGACAGGACGTTTCGAGCCGACGGCCGCGACGAAGGACGGTGTGAACGTTCTCGAGGCCGGCTTGGTGAACAAGATCGATGCCGACGTCGTGATCGACAGAATCCGAGCGCTACCGGAGCCGGACGGCGTGCAGGTGCTCGTCGCAGGGATCCCCGCGCTGGAGTACGACAGCATTCGAGGTTTGATCAAGCGGCTGCCCTGGCTGGTCGCCATTCTGGTCGCGGCATCGCTGCTCCTGATGTACCTGGCATTTCGCTCGATCGTGTTGGCAATCAAGGCAATTGTGATCAGCGCACTGAGCCTCGGCGCGACGTTGGGACTGTTGACGTGGGTCTTCGTCGACGGTCACTTCTCGTCGCTGCTCAATTTCACACCAGGTCCGATCATGTTCGCGGTTCTCATCGTGATCGTCACGGTCGTATTCGGTCTGTCGACGGACTACGAGGTGTTCCTGATGTCACGCATGGTCGAAGCGCACGACCACGGCGCAGACACACAGGAAGCGATCCGGTACGGCATCGCGCGAACGGGTGGTGTGATCACGGCCGCCGCGTCGATTTTGATCGTCGTCACGGGTGCCTTCGCCATGTCGGACCTCGTGCTGATGAAGTGCCTTGCCATCGGCATGATTGCCGCACTTCTACTCGACGCGACCATCATTCGGATGTTGCTCGTCCCCGCGGTGATGAAGATGCTGGGAAAGTGGTGCTGGTACGGGCGAATCTCGTTGCACCACAAGGTCAACGCCGAGGCAGCACCAACTGCGCGCCCGTCTCCGGATGCGCAAACACTTCCACTGGGTGGTCGTAGACCCTCGTAAGCAGTTCCGAAGTAAGGACTTTGCGGGGTGGTCCGTCGGCGACCATCCTGCCCTTCTCCAATACCGCGACGCGGTCGGCGTAGGCCGCTGCCAGCCCGAGATCGTGCAGTACGACGACAACGGCGACGCCGGTCGCGGCTCGCTCGCGGGCAAGACGCATCACCGTCTCCTGGTGGGAGAGGTCGAGCGCGGCGGTCGGTTCGTCGAGTAGCAGCGTGCCGGTTCGTTGGGCAAGCACCCGTGCCAATGCGACACGCGCACGCTCGCCTCCCGACAACGCGAGAAAGGGTCGGTCGGCAAGGTGGCCGACGTCGCAGATGGCGAGCGCTTCCTCGACGCGAACGTCGTCCTCGTCGCGCAAGAGGGTTCGACTCCACGGTGATCTGCCCATGGCCACAACCTGTTTCGAGGTGAACGCGAAGCCGATCGTGTGGCTCTGCGGCAGCACCGCACGACGCTGGGCCATCTCGACCGGCGTCCACGACGACAACGGCCGACCGTCCAACTCGACGTGACCGGATGCGGTCGCCTGCTCGCCTGCGAGGGCAGCCAACAGCGTCGACTTACCTGCGCCGTTCGGGCCGACCAGCGCGACGACTTCGCCTGCGACAACGTCGAAATCGATGTCGGTCAGCACGCGGCGCTCGCGCCGGTCGACGGCGAGGCCGACCGCGCGCAATGTCACACCACCCGGAGCGGTCGCCGTTGGGACGTCGATCTGCGCGACAAGAACACCTTTGAGTCGGACGAATCGTGACGCCATCACGCCCACCCACCTTGCTGGGCTCGGGTTCTACGCAGCAACCAGAAGAAGAACGGTCCGCCGACGAGTGACGTCAGCATGCCGAGCGGTAGGTCGGCGTTGTCGACGAGGGTCCGTGCGCCGATGTCGGCAGCAAGCAGAACGATCGCGCCGCCGAGTGTGCTGACCGGGATCAGCACCCGATGCGCCGGTCCGACAAGCATTCTCACCAGGTGCGGCACGACAAGACCGACGAAAAGGATGATGCCGGTGAAGGCGACGCTGGATGCGGCGAGAATGGCGACGATGACGATCGCGACCTGACGTAGCCGTTCGACGTCGACGCCGAGGTTGCGTGCCGCGGTCTCGCCGAGAGCAAGCAGGTCGATGCGTGGGGAGATGATGATCGCGGCAACGATGCCGACCATGGCCATCGGGCCGACGATCACAACCGCTTCCCACGTCGCTCCGTTGAGGCTGCCCAACTGCCAGAAGACCACTTGATCGCGGGCAGCAGGTGTCGCGACGAAGGTGAGGAAGGCAATGACGCCACCGGCAAACGCGTTGATCGCGATGCCCGTCAGAATCAGCGTCACGACCTCCGTACGACCTTCCGACCTCGCCAGCAGATAGACGAGAGCGGTCGTCGCGAGACCCGCCGCGAAAGCGGCCGCTGCAACGGCCCAGCCCGCGGCAAACGCGCCCCCGACGACGATCACGGTGCTCGCACCCACCGCGGCGCCCGCCGATACGCCGATCACGCCGGGTTCGGCCAGCGGATTGGCAAACACGCCCTGCAGCAAGGCGCCTGCGCAGCCGAGTGATCCACCGACCAAAATCGCCAACACAACCCGCGGGAAGCGGACCTCCCACAGCGTCACTTCGCCTGCGGGATGTGCGGGCATCGGTCCAAGGTCCAGATGCATGCGGTGCGCGATGCTGCCGAGGACCTCTGCCACGGTCGTCGGAACCTGGCCGAGGCAGGCCGAGACCAACGCGAGGACGAGCAGCAGAACCGTGAGGCCGACTATTCTCGCCGTGGTTCTGCTCAGCGAAACCCTCGGGGGCTGCGCGGTTTTGGGCGCCCTGTCGCGCAGCCGGAACTTCGTCGCCATCAGGACTTCGGCGGATAGATCGCGTCGGCGAGTGCAGCAACTACGTGGCCCGTGTTCGGACCGAAACTCAGCAGCACGCTGTCCTGCATGTCGACGACCCGCTTGTTGCGCCCAGCGGGGGTCTGCGCGACGCCGGGAATCTTTTCGAGTCCGTCAGGGCCGCCGATCGATTCGAGTCCGTCGGTCATGAGAAGAAACACGTCCGGCGCGGCTGCGATGAGGGCCTCGCTGGTGACCGGTACGAACGCCTGCGTGATGCCCGAGGCTGTACCGGCGTCGACCGCGCCGAGCGCTTCGATGAGCGAGTCGGCTCCGGAGCCCTGTCCGGCGAGCATCGTGAGCGCAGTACTACGCAGATAGAGAAATGCGATCTTGAGCGGCGAGTTCGGCGCTGCAACATCTTTGGTCGCGTCGGCGATTTCTTTGCTGCTTCGCTCGGCGAGCGCCCTACCTTGTTCCGGAACGCCGAGCGCCGCGGCGACAGCTTCGATCTGCGGCGAGACGCCGTCGAGGGTGCGAGTCGGATCGAACAGCACGACAGGCACTCCAGCCGCACGTAGCTGATCGCGAACTGCGTCGGGTCCGATTGTGGTGTCGGACAGGAAAACTGTCGGGCGAAGGGCGAGAATCGCTTCCGTCGCAAGCGAATTGCCCGCCGGCGTCACGTTGGGAACGTCCTCGACCGCAGGGAACGCTGCTGCCGTACTTCGACCGACCAGCCGGTCACCTAGACCGAGCGCGTAGACGGTCTGGGCAAGAGTGCCGTAGCGGTCTGCCGCGACAATCCTGCTGGTGTCGGTGATGGTCACGTCGGTGCCGTCGAAACTGCGGACGGTTACGGGAAGATTCGATACCGGAGCGGTCGCGATCGGCTCCGGGTCGAGTGTCGCAAGTTTCGCTGTGGTCGCGCCGGACTGGTCGGCCGATCCTTCGGGTGTGGTCGATGTGCAGCCTGTGAGCAGTACGGCCGAGGCCAACCCGATGCTGCCGAGAATCATTCGGTAGCTCTTCACCCGGAATCGGCGGCTCATACCTGACCTTTCGTCTGCGGTGCAGCGTGGCTGCGGTGCGTTCGTGCGCGTACGAAACCAAACTACGGTCTCGCAACCGACGATGGTGCATGCAGACTATGAACGCAGTCGGAACGAGCAGCGCACACCGCAGTGGTCGCTGAGCGCGCCGACGTCGTCACGGGCGGGCCATACCTCCCGGCCAGTGAGCTCTAGCTGTGTGGCTGCTATGTGGTCGATGAGCGGTCCGTGCGGCGTAGCGCCACCGGTGTGCAGTTGCCAGCCGTCCAGCAGTTGATCGAGGGCAGCCGCTACTCGAAGCGGCTGGCGCCCCCGCGGCACACGCTGATTGAAATCGCCCGCGATGACCTGCGGCTCGGCGTCTGTGCCCGTACCGAGTCGATCGTGTAGTTGTCGGATCTGCTCGCAGCACTCCAGATGTTCGGACCACGGCTCGGCGTCACTGCGTCCGGTGCTGACGTGAGCGGACATCCATGGGATACAGACAGCCGTCACCCGGATCGGTCCGAGAGGCGTCTCGGTCCGTGCGGTGAGGACTCGACCGCTGCCCGCACCGGTATCGATACGTACGAGATCTACGAACGGTGTTCGTGACCACGCAAGTACTTTCCGGCGGCTTTTGGGTGCGTCATATCCCCAATCCGCACCCGCGTCCACGATGTGTCCGTCGGATGGCAGCAGTTCGCGGCAACCCTCGGTGATGACGATGACATCCGCGTCGAGATTTGCGATTGTCGTGATGACGCGGGAGCCGCGGTAGTTGCTCGGTTGCCTGGACGAACGGGACGGGGTCGCCCATTGGGTGTTCCATGTAGCGATGCGGAGCGTCATCAGCGGCGTCCCTACGCGCTGACGTCGTCCAGCGCTGCTGCGATCGCGCGGGGGAGTTCGAGTTCCTCCGCAGCGAGTACGCCGGTCAACTGCGCGCTGTCGCGGGCGCCGACGACGGCCGTGCAAACGCCACGCCGATCGCGGACCCACGCGAGTGCGACTGCGAGGGGCGAGGTCCCCAGACCGTCGGCCGCGGTGACGACGGATTCGACAACCCGGCTCGCTCGGTCGGTCAGCAGTTCACGAATGTCGTCGCTGCGCTGCTCGTCGGCACCGCGCGAATCCGCGGGGGTGCCCGACCGATACTTGCCGGTCAGGATGCCGCCAGCGAGTGGTGCCTGCGCGAACAGTCCCGCACCGTGGTGGCGCGCGCTCGGCACGAGCTCGTATTCCGCAGACCGGTCGAGCAGCGAGTACGAATTCTGGGCCGAGATCAGCGTGGTCGACACGGCTCCGGCCAGGGTCGCGAGCTGCCAGCCGGCGAAACCGGTGACGCCGACATAGCGTGCGCGTCCCGACGTGACGGCGTAGTCGAGTGTCGCTGCGACCTCGTCGATCGGGGTCTGGTCGTCCCATGCGGCCACGTGCCAGATGTCGAGGTGATCGGTACCGAGTTCGGCAAGGGTGTTGTCGAGCTGGCGTAGCAGGATGCGGCGCGAGGAATCGACCCGATGGATGCCCTCGCTGGAGACGTCGATGCCGGAACTGCCACCGATGACAAGTTGGTCGCGGGGGACCACGTCGCCGAGCAGCTCGGCGAGTATCCGCTGCGCGGTGCCGTTCGTGTAGGCAGGCGAAGTGTCGACGAAATTGCCCCCGGCCTCCGCGAATGCCGATAGCTGGGCCGCAGCCTCGTCACCATCGGTTTCGCGTCCCCACGTGAGGGTTCCGAGTCCGATACGCGATACCCGAAGTCCGCTGTTGCCGACAGTTCGCTGCTTGATCACCGCGCCAGCGTAGTCGGCCGTACCGGACATCAGCGCAGCAACCGAGCAATGTCACAACGCGAACGAAGGTCGGCGCCGGGTAGGGTCGCGGGCGTGAAACGTGTGCTTAGCAGGGGTAATTGGGTCGTGCGTGATTTATCGGACAAACGAGTCGGCCGTTGATCGGCGAATCGATGACCTGGGTACAGGCCATCATCCTCGGCATCGTCCAAGGTCTCACCGAGTTTCTCCCGATCTCGTCGTCGGGTCATCTGCGCATCGTGTCCGAGGTCTTCTTCGGCGACGACGCAGGTGCGTCCTTCACGGCCGTCACGCAGCTCGGCACGGAGTTGGCGGTACTCGTCTACTTCGCCAAGGACATCGGCCGCATCGTGATGGCATGGTTCCGGGGACTGCGCAGCGAGGAACACCGCGATCTCGACTACCGCATGGGCTGGTACGTGATCATCGCGACCATCCCGATCGGCGTGCTCGGGTTCCTTTTCAAAGATCAGATCCGTACCGGGGCACGCAACCTGTGGCTGATCGCGACGATGCTCATCGTGTTCGCGCTCGTGATCGCCGCTGCCGAGCACTTCGGTAAGAAGGAACGTCCGATCGAAAAGCTGACGACCCGCGACGGTCTGGCTATGGGTTTCGCACAGTGTCTTGCGCTCGTGCCAGGCGTGTCGAGGTCCGGTGCGACGTCGAGTGCGGGTCTGTTTCTCGGCCTCTCGCGTGAAGCCGCCGTCCGCTTTTCGTTTCTGCTCGCGATCCCGGCCGTCACGGCGTCGGGCTTGTTCAGCCTGCCTGACGCGTTCGAACCGGCCGGTGAGGGACTCAACGCAAGCGGTGCCCAGCTGCTCGTCGCAACCGTCGTTGCGTTCGTCCTCGGCTATGCGTCGATCGCGTGGCTACTGAAATTCGTCGTGAATCATTCGCTGTACTGGTTCGTCGGCTACCGCATCATCCTCGGCGTCGGCGTCCTCGCGCTGCTGGCCACCGGGGTCGTTTCGGCGACGTAGGCGGCCACGCCGCTCGTGAGTCTTTTCGGAGGGCCGCACCTCCCAAAAGACTCACGAGGCGCGGAGCGCCCTAGGCTTGCGGAATGACCGTGATCTTGCTCCGGCACGGGGTATCGACCTCGAACCTCGCCCATACCCTTGCCGGTCGCTCACCCGGAATCGAGCTCGCCGACCGCGGACGTGAGCAGGCCACGGCGCTCGTCGACCGGCTCGGGAGCTTGCCGATCGAGGAGATCGTCCGCTCACCGCTGTTGCGCTGTGAGCAAACAGTCGGTCCGCTGGCAGCGAAGCTGGATCTCACTCCTGTGGTGGAAGAGCGTCTTGCGGAGGTCGACTACGGCGACTGGACGGGCCGTGTCCTGAGTGAACTGTTGAAGGAACCACTGTGGAAAGTGGTTCAGCGCCACGCCTCCGGGGCCGTCTTCCCGGGTGGTGAGGGTCTCGCGGACGTGCAGCAGCGCGCTGTTTCCGCTATTCGCCATCACGATTCGCGGTTGGCAGAACGCCATGGTCAGGACGTGCTTTGGGTCGCCTGCACACACGGTGACGTCATCAAATCCGTGCTGGCGGACGCACTCGGGATACATTTGGACGGGTTCCAGCGCATCGTCGCCGAGCCTGCGTCGATCAGTGTCGTCCGCTACTTGCCGACCTCGCCGTACGTGTGGCGAATCAACGACACCGGGACCGATCTCAGCGCGCTCGCGACAAAAGCTGCTCAACCCGCTGCGGCGACGTCTGTGCCCGGCGGCGAGGTCGGTAGCGTTGCCGATGCGGATAATGGAGCAGAGGGCAAGTAGTTTCGTTTCGTCCGACCGGGTTCAGGAGGTGCAAGTGGCACGCGCAATCCATGTATTTCGCACCCCCGATCGCTTTATCGCTGGAACAGTCGGCGAGCCAGGGGATCGGACGTTCTACCTCCAGGCGGTCCACGACGCTCGCATCGTGAGTGTCTCGCTGGAGAAACAGCAGGTGCAGGTGCTCGCCGACCGAATGGGTCTGCTGCTCGAAGAGGTGCATCGGCGGTTCGGCACCGAACTTCCTCCCGAAGACACCGAATTGGGCGACACCAGCCCGCTTGTCATGCCTGTCGACGCCGAATTTCGAGTCGGGACGATGGGTCTCGGCTGGGACGCCGACGCGGGTGCGGTGGTTGTCGAACTGCTCGCCGTCACCGAAGCCGAATTCGACGAATCCGTCGTCCTGGACGACGCCGAAGAAGGTCCGGACGCGGTTCGCGTGTTCTTGACGCCGATCCAAGCGCGCCAATTCGCGCTGCGGTCGGAGAAGGTCATCGCGGCAGGACGTCCGCCGTGCCCGCTGTGCGGCGTACCGCTGTCGCCGGACGGGCACATGTGCGTTCGGACAAATGGCTACCGCCGCGGCGAGATCTTCGGCAACGGACCCGAGTTCGGTGAAGAGTCCTGACGACTCGGCCGTCGACTCCATGAGATCGGGCGAGCTGAAACTGGTCGGGCGCATACTTTCGGCCAGCAACGTCACCTTGGTCTGTGAGGCCGAGGTAGACGGTGGACTTGTTCGCTGCGTCTACAAACCGGTCCGCGGTGAGCGACCGCTGTGGGACTTCCCGGACGGAACTCTTGCCGGTCGCGAGGTGGCGTCCTACCTGGTGTCCGCGGCGCTCGGCTGGGGCGTGATCCCGGAAACCATCCTGCGCGACGGACCGTTCGGCCCCGGCATGGTGCAGCGCTGGATCGATACCGTCGACAGTCGCACCGACGAGGGCACCCGCGTCGACATCGTCGACCTAGTACCGCCCGATGCGGTGCCGTCGGGGTTCCGGCAGGTCCTGCGGGCGATCGACGGCGACGGCGACGATGTCGCGCTCATTCATGCTGACGACCCGCGTCTGCATCGTATGGCCGTTCTCGACGTGCTGATCAACAACGCGGACCGCAAAGGCGGCCACGCATTGGAAGGCCTCGACGGCGAGGTGTACGGCGTCGACCACGGAATCTGCATGCACCAGGACAACAAACTTCGAACCGTGCTCTGGGGTTGGGCAGGCGAGGCCATCGACGACGCGTTGATTGCCGATGTCGTCGACTTCTCGACGCGGCTTCCGGGTGCGGTCGCCGACGAATTGGCAGAGCATGTCACCGATGAGGAGATCGAAGCACTCGCCACCAGGGTGACGCGGCTGATCGAACGTCCGGTGATGCCGAGACCGTCGTCGCAGCGCCCGATCCCATGGCCCGCATTCTGACTACCAGGCCTCCACTACGCTGCTTTCTATGCAGTCTTGGTCCGATGTCGCCGTCCCTTCCGTTCCGGGCGAAGGCCCACCCCTGCGGTTGTACGACACCTCCGACCAGCGGGTGCGACCGGTCACAGTCGGGTCGACGGCCACGATGTACGTCTGCGGCATCACACCGTACGACGCGACGCACCTCGGCCACGCCGCCACGTACCTGACGTTCGACCTCATCAACCGGGTCTGGCGAGATGCCGGCCACGACGTGCACTACGTGCAGAACGTCACCGACGTCGACGATCCACTGTTCGAACGCGCTGCCCGCGACGGCGAAGACTGGATGGTCCTCGGTATGCGCGAGACCGCCCTCTTCCGCGAAGACATGGAAGCGTTGCGTGTGCTCCCGCCGCGGGACTACGTCGGTGCCGTCGAATCGGTCAACGAAGTGGTCGCGTTCGTCGAGAAGTTGGTTGCCTCCGGCGCCGCGTACGTGGTCGACGACGCAGAGTTCCCCGACGTGTACTTCCGTGCCGATGCGACCGAGCAGTTCGGCTACGAATCCGGCTACGACCGCGAAACGATGGATCGGCTGTTCGCCGAGCGAGGTGGCGACCCGGACCGACCAGGCAAGCGTGATCCGTTGGACGCGCTGGTATGGCGGGCCGTACGTCCGGGGGAGCCGTCGTGGCCGTCGCCGTTCGGCCAAGGCCGCCCCGGTTGGCACATCGAATGTTCGGCGATCGCGCTCAATCGGATCGGTGCCGGATTCGACGTGCAGGGTGGTGGCAGTGATCTGATCTTCCCCCACCACGAATTCTCGGCTGCACACGCGGAAGCTATTGTGCCGGAACGTCGTTTCGCGCGGCACTACGTGCACACCGGCATGATCGGACTCGACGGCGAGAAGATGTCGAAGAGCAAGGGCAACCTGGTGTTCGTGTCGAAACTTCGCTGCCAGCAAGTAGATCCACGCGCAATTCGGCTCGGCCTGCTGTCCGGGCACTACCGCCAGGACCGACCGTGGACCGACGAGGTACTGGCCGCCGCACACACTCGGGTGAAGCTCTGGCAGGACGCGGTTGCGCTCGAGGCGGGTCCGTCCGCCACCGATACCGTCGCCCGGCTGCGTCAGCATCTCGCCGACGACCTGGACACCCCGAAAGCGCTTGACGCCATTGATGGTTGGGCGCATCAGGCATTGACCTACGGTGGCGGCGACGCTGCTGCTCCCGGTCTGATCGCCGACGCGGTCGACGCCTTGCTCGGGGTTGCGCTGCGCTGACGCCCAGCTAGGCGGTCTCGACTTTCCGTGCCGTGTGGACGTTCTCGGCGATCTCGTCGAGGTGCGTATCCCACGTACCGCAGCAGCCACCCCATATGTCGATATGCGGGTACTTCCGAGCCAGGCCGCCCATAAGCTCACCGAGCTCAACGGGGTCACCCGACTCCAGGCGGCCAAGTGTGCAGAGTGAAATCTTGTCCATCATCGCCGCATTGGGTCGCAGGCACCGCACTCGCTCGAACCACGCGCCGGGCTCGATCGCTGGGATGAACTCCAGTGGGTGTGAGCAGTTGACCCCGTAGAAGGCGGGCCGAGCCGCACCCGTCTGCGCGTCGATCGCTTCGATCGCCTCCTTCAAGCTCAACCCGGACGCAAGCCGACGTGTGCTGTTGTCGAGGGTGAACGAGACCGAAAGTGGCAACCCGACAGCCGCTGCTGCGCGGGCCAACCCGACTACCTCGGGCACATCGTTGAAGGTCACGGCTTCGACCAGATCGACGCCGGCCGAGGCCAGGGTGGTGAGCTGGGTGCTGTGGTAATCCTCCGCGTCGTCCGCGGTGATAACCCGGTTGACCTTGTACGCGTCCCCGCGGGGACCCACGATGCCGGCGAACAACAATGCGGGGATCTGCTCCCGGAAGGGCTGGGCTACTTCGCGAAGGAACTCGATCGACCGCAACTGCATGTCGGCGAGCGCGTTGGTGGAATACCCGAGCAGCGAGGCCCAGTCCGGACTCGCGCGGTAATCGAGGCCACCCATGACAACGCCGAACTTGTGACGGGCCGCGGTCTCGAGATATCGGCTGTACAATCCGCGGAGTTCGGTCATAGCCTGCGGGTTGTCCAGCAAAGGAAACATCGCGAATTCCGGGAGTTCGTACCCGTACTTGTACATGATCTCGGTTTCCTGGCCGCCCTCGGTGAGGTAGTTCAGCCCGGAAAGCTGTTGTGGAAATTCTGCCATGTTGACTCCTCGAGCCCGATTCGTCTCAATTGATTGTGACATCGCCCGCCGACTGGAACTGTTATCACGCTAGCTTCAACAGACCGAACTATGGCTAGGCGAGATCGGCGAGCAAACGTTCGACGAGTCGCTCCTCCATGACAGCACGACCTCGCAGAGCCATCTCACTTGCAAGGGTCGGCTCCCACGGCGACTCTGCCCGATGGTCGCGTTCTTTCAGCGGCTCCGACTCTCCTCGCTCCAACGCGGCGCTGTAAGTCTCGATGTCCATCAGCCAAGGAGTTGCACCGAACCGAGCTATCGCAGCACCTGTGGTGCGAAGTCCCGTCCAGTCGAAATCGCCGCGCCAACGAATCGAGCCCCCGGCGCGCGACACAAGCGTTGTCGCCGCGACGGACGGTTGCCCTTCCGTGCATACCAACGCCTGGCTTGTCGGCCCGAGCCGCCGGGCCGCCGATTCGAGTACCGCAGGATTCTCGCAAACGTAGATAGGTGCGTCGGTTGGCGTCAGTCGGTGCCGGAGTAACTGGTCGAGTGTCAATACACAGGGCTCGCCCAGTTCCGCTGCCTCGTTTGCCCACTTCGCAACCGGACTGTCCAGACGGAAGCGAAGTCCGCGAATCAGAACCCGACTGGATAGGGAATCGACGACCACACCCGCTCGCGACCAGAGCGATCGCTCATCCGCCGATGATGTCGGCGCGTCGACGTCGTATTCGAACGCCAAGCCACGCAGCACAAGTCGAGTGGTCGCACGCTTGGTTAGCGCTTTCGTGTCGCCTGTCGCCAACTCGGCAAGGACCGTCAGCACAACATCGTCGACGGGCAGGAACGCGAGGACCTTCGCCGCATTCACAACTGCGTCGGGATCGGTGTACACAGCTCGTTCCGTGGCAACATAGGTCAGCCATTCGCCAAGCCAGGCGGGAGGGGAGCCGCCGAAGGCGTCCGCCGCCGAGTCGACGACCGCGAATCGTTTGCCGTCCCTCTCTGCCGCGACACGTTTCGGAAACGCGAGCGGCGTCACGGACTCGAGTATCTCCACAAGGCCACGTCCGCCACCCTTTGCGTGCCTTCTGAGCCATTCGTCCAACGCGACGACTCGAAGTTCGATTCGGCCTGTCAGCGACGTGCGCGTACCTCGATCGATTCCGTTGGCGACTCGCCACAGCCCGGGCGCATCGGCAGCCCGGACGGACACCGAGCCCACGAGTTCGCCGTCGGAGCGGACCACCTGTTTGCGAGCGCGATCGAGGAGCAGATCGAGGGACGTGAGCGCGTCCGCTTCGAGTCCGAGCCACGAGGTGTCGTATCGCATATGTCAATCAAAACCCAACCCACCGACAGTCGGCCTCGGCACTCGTCGTTGCAGCGGCGAACCCAGCGCTCTGGCGAGATCGGAGCCATCGTGCTCGGCCAGCAGTTCGCCGTTGTCCCACACCAGCAGCGCTGCACTCACCGTGTTCTCCGCGGCCGAGTGCGCGAGGTCGTAATGCGCGCAGCCAGGGACGTCGGCGTAGGTGATCCACAGGTCGTAGCCGGTCATGAACAGATCGAGATCGAACTGCACACTGAGACCGAGGAGTTCGCTCCGACCGTTGTCGTCGACACCGGCGAATGCCTCGTCCAAAGCAAGCAACCGCGGCGAGTGCGGGTCCGCAGACGACAACATGACGTGCGCTGCAGCGAACAACGGCAGATGCAGCGACACCGACTGCTCGCCACCGGACAACGCGCTGTGCCTGGCCACTGTCAGTCGCTCCTCGGTACCGTCGCCTGACAGCAGCGTGAACGAGAAGACGCGCCATTGTCGGTAGTCCAAAGTCGCGGCCAGAATCTCGGGATACGAACGCTCCGGATGAGCGGCGCGTGCGGTACGAATGTTCGCAGCGAAGTGTGCTCGGATGCGGGCCAATTCCTCGGAGCTCAGCGTTGCGGAATCACTGTCGAGCAACTTCGAGACCGCGCGCGCAGTGTCGTCGAGAGAGTCTGCAAGCACCCAGTGCACGCCTACCGTGTTGCCGGACGACATCCGGCGTTGCTTCATTTCCGACCCCATCTGCGCGATGAGATCCCTTGCGTCCATGGTGCGCTCGTGGATCTGCTGCGCGAGGCCGGTCAGCAGGGCGTCCTCGAGTATTCGACGCTCGGCATCGGTGAGCAGCAGCTCCTGCTCCTGCCGAGCCTGATCTATTCGAACAGCGAAGTCCGCGATCGACGACATGCCCTGATCGTCGTGCACACGCACGACGGTGAGGCCGTCCGCAGCGTCCCAGTTGAGCCGGAAATGTTGGCCCGACGCGCTGAGCTGGGCGTCGAACTCCTGCAATGCTGTGGTCACGGCGCTGCGCGTCGACTTGCGCGCAGCGTCGCTCACGCGAATGTCGGCGGTTGCGGCGCTGAGGCTTTCGAAAAGCCTGTGTGCCTCGGCCGGCAGTACGCCGATCTCCGAGTCTGTACCGGGTGCCGAAGATATTCGGTAGAGCAACTGTTCGACCGTGGACCAGGCGGCGTCGCTGGATGGCCAGGTGCAGTCGCTCGTCGCACCGAGGAGCGCGGCGATGTCGCGTTGCGCGTACGGCTCGAGTTTTCGCGCATCGGCCTGAGTCTCGGTCAGTGCGCTTCGGATCGCCTCCGTTGCAGTCTGATACGCGCCTTCGGCCTGACCGACGGATTCACCCGCTTCGCGAGCAGTTTTACGTGCGGTCCGCTGTTCCGTACGCGCAGCTTCGATGCGGTTACGAGCTGCACCGAGTTCTTCGTCGATCTGTTCCGAGCTCGCGCCGAGTGCATCGCGCAGGGTGTCGAGCTTGTGGCGCTGCTGCTCGTAACTGTCCTGCGCGATCGCACTCTCTTCGGCAAGTTCTTCCGCGACACTTCGTGCTTCGTCGAGTCGGTGCTGCGCCTCCGATTGCCGCTCCGCTTCCCGGTCGTATTCACTCCGCCTTCGCAGAAGCGTTGCGCCGCTGTTCTCGAAATGGCGGACTGCTGCGGCCAGTGCGTCGAGGTCGCGAATCGTATGTGGTGCGCGGTGTTCGACGGCAGCGGCACGTAACCGTTTTTCTGCGAGCGAGTATTCCGCGACCGCGTGATCCAGTTCGCGATCGGCTGTGGCCGAGGCCTCGGTGCGCGATCGCAACGCGCCTGCAAGCTCGGTGACCTTCCGTAGCGCGGACATCACCGCGTTCGGCCGTGGCAAAGCCTTTGCGGCAGAACCGATGTGCGCCGATGCCGCGACTGCCGCTGCTTCCTCGGCCTGTGCGGTAGCAAAGCGGTCCTGTGCTAGCAGGATCGCCTCATCGAGCTCGATGATCCTGGCGACACGGCGGCGCGCCCGAGCGGTCGAGCCGATGTACTCGGCCTCCGACTTCGTGTGCCGCCCGAGTTGGACGCCCTGACGGTAGCCGCCGCTCGGATCGACGGCGACAGCCTCGGCGGAGAGGAGCGCGTCCTCTACCGCGATCGAGGCGAGCACTCCGTTCACCAGATCCGCTGCGATAGTTGCGTTCTCCTCCGCTACCAGGACGTCGGCGAGCGTGCGACCCTTCGGTCGTTCCGCGTCGGGCAGCGCGATCAGAAACTGTTCGGAGCTGACATCGGGCGGAACTTCGGCAGCTATCCAGCCGTCCAAGAGATTCGCGGCATGTAGCGCAGCTTCGATTCCCGCGGCATCGGACGCATCGACGTGATCGGCAAACCGGACGAGTTGCCAGAGGGGCGCACCGATCGACGCATCCCGCGTCCCGGTGCGTGCGGCGAAAGGCGCAGGCGCATCGTCGCGTTCGGCGGCAATCTCCGCACGGGATGCCGACAGGGCGTCCTGTTCGATCGAAGCCTGATCGGCTGACTGCCGCGCACGTTGCCTGCGTTCGCGTGCATCGTCGACAAGGTGTTCGGTCTCGCGGGCCAACACCTCGGCAAGCGATACCGCGTCGTCACCGCCAACTTCGGCAAGCGCCGACTCCAGGACGGAAAACAGCCTCTCGGCCAGTGGTCCGTACCCGTCGGAGTATTGAAACCACCACTCCCGCAATGCCGCAGCGCTGTCAGTGCGCGCTGCCGCGACAGCCGATTCCGCCGCCGCGACCTCGTGTGCAGATCGTTCGACGAGTTCGCGTGCTGTACCAGCCGCCCGTTCTGCGCGACCACGCTCGGCGAGGCTTCGATCGACTATGCCGATAGCGGTGCGCACCGCCCGAATATCGCCATCCCGTTGCTCCGCGTGCCCACGCACCGCAGCCGTGACTTGATCGGGGCGCGTGTGAGCGGGCAGCGGCGTCCAGGCTATGCCGGAATCCTCTGCAGCTGTAGCCAATTCGTTCTCGGTTCGGGTCAACGCCGCCGCGTTCTCCGCGACGGAAGATCTGATGCGTTCGACGTCGACGGTGCGCTGGGCGAGTGCCTCCTGCGACTTGGCTGCCTTCGCGGATTGCTGCTGCGTCGAGAGTTCCAGCTTCCGCACTGCCTCGGCGAGGTCGTCGAGCTGCTGTTTACCTTCGTACGCGCTCGATCGCATGAGAGTTTCGCGGTCTGCAGTTGCCTGGTCGAGAGCGTGGTCGGCCGCATCCAGTCGCTGATCGGCGGCGACCCGTTCTTCCTCGCGTCGCGTCCGCAGCGCCTTGGCGGCGAACAACGCCGTCGTGGCGTGCTCGACGGCGGTCAACCGCTTGGCGACCTGCTCGATATCGGTCTTTGCCTGCACCCCGAGATATTTCGAGTACACGCCGACGAACTTTTTGGCGGCGTTGTCGGCCTGTACGAGACCTTCCAGTGCCCGCCCGACCTCCTCCATGTCACTGAACGAGCGTGCAGCATCGAGCAGGAGGCTCTCGTCGAGTGGGCGCAGACCGTCGGTCAGTGCCTGGGATAGCCCTTTTGGGTCGAGATTTTTCGCCAGCTGTGGGCGACGCAGCGTGAGGATGAGGTTGATCAGCTGGTCGTAGCGTTGCGCACCGAGTCCGAAGAGGCGGCCATCGATGGCGGCGCGATAGTCCACAGGACGGTCGACAATCGCATCAGTCCCCAATTCGTCGGCCAGCTGCCGCCGAGTCAATGGACGATCGTCGGGACCGAGCAGCGAAAAGTCGACGCCGACGCGGCCGTCCGCGACGAAATACCAACGCGTGACCTTGTCGCTCGATCGGGTCGCCCGCATGCCGATTCCGACAGTGACGGCTTCGGGGTCGGCACTGTGGCCGCGCGCGAACTCCATCCAGACATACGAATGTGCCGAGTCCTGCTTGCGGTACAATAGATTCGACTTCATCGTCCGCTCTTCGCCTGCGAACGGGTTCAGTCTGCGCGGCTCGATACGTCCGTCCAGAACGAACGGAAAGAGCACCTCGAGCGCCTTCGTCTTGCCTGAACCGTTGGGTCCGCGCAAAACCAAACGTCCATCGGCAAAGGAGAATTCCTGGTCTCGATAGTCCCAGAGGTTGATGATGCCTGCCCGTGTCGGCCGGAATCTTGCAGTCCGCGTCACCGGTGCTCGCTCTCGATTGCTGTGTCGTCCATAGGTGCGGAGTTGTCGATAGGTGCGGTGAACAACGATTGCTCTGGATGCGTCCGCACGTTCACAACCACGCCGCGGTAGCGGGCAAGCGCGGGCAACGCGAGTAGCCCGCCGTCGACGACCAGCACCAACCGCAGCCGTGCAAGTAGCGCAACGGCGCCGGAGCGTAGCCCGAGATGGTCCGCTTGCCATTGTGCTGCAAAGGTTTTGCCGTAGCGCTCGATCAGACCCTCGATGGTGGCGTTGATCCACGAGTCCTCGACGAACGGCAGGTCCGTACCGGAGGGCGACCCTGCGGCTACAGCCGACGATTCGTCAGCATCGACGAGAGGAGAATCCGGTATCGCTGCGTCGAGTTGACGCGCGAGGGCAGCGCTCGAGTCGGGCGGTGCACCGAGCAGATACGGTGGCTGGTCCGGATCGAGCACCCTATCGGCAAGCTCGCCGGCAAGCAGAAGCGCAACCTGCGCGAGCGTGCCTGTACTCGGGAATCGGATGTCGGAAAATCTGCCCGAGGTGTCGATGAGCGCCACGCCCTCGGCTCGACGCTCGGCCGAAAGACCGGTCAGTTCTTCGACTTCGGCGATGAGGCGTTCGGACCCGAGCAGGCCGACTTCGTCCGTTGGCAGCTCGACGGCATAGACGACCGGACGTTCCACGAGTGCACGGCGAACCCGCCGCGAGGACTCCTGCGGGTCCGGTGCGAGGTCCTCGAGCGTGTCGGTGGCCGCGCCCGACAGCAGACCCGAGACGCTGTGTAGCTGCTGCAGCACCCGCGGCGGCCGGAACAGCGCGAGCACAACAGTTCGGTCGATGTCGTAAAGCGCTTCTCCCGCATTGGGATCCGACGCCCAGCCGCCGGCGTCACCGTCGGCGAGTGTGATCGCCCCGCGCGTCGCAAGCCAACCAACGGCGTCGACGAAGGCATCCCGATCGGAACCACGTTCGGTGGCGAGCTCGAGACCGTCGACCTGCATCGTCTCCGCCGCAACGTGATCTGCTAACTCCGACAGGGTGATCTGGTCACCTGCACGGCCGAGGGCTGCCAGGGCGAGGGTGAGATAGGCGTAGCGGCGTCGGTCGAAGATCCGCTCGGTAGCGGTGCGGGCGGGCTGGGTCGGGTCGAGCCGATCGATGATCGGAAACAGGCGTGCCGTTGTCTCGGTCACTTCGAGTCGGTAACCGAACAGGTCGAGGAGGTCCTCGCGCAACTCGGTCGCCCAGCGGCGCAGCAGTGGAAGGGCAATTCGGTCCGGATATGTCTGTGTGACAAGGTGATTGGACAGGATTACCCGAGCCGCGCGCTGGTAGTTGTCGAGCGCGAGCGCCGGTATACGATCGGAGGTCATCGCACCGTCACTTCGAGGCCGTCGAGATGAAGCAACCCGCGAGCGGTCCGAATGACGGTCGAGCGCTCGTGCGGCCGCAGGGTGAGCTTGACGCCGTGTTCGGAGCCGGTCGACGGTCGCGTCCGTCCGCTGACCGGCACCCGAGCGGTGAGGGCGGCGTTGAGCAATCCGAGGAGGACCTCGGTCTCTTCCTCGTCCAGAACTCGATCGTGCACACCGCCTGCAGCGAGTGCTGCGGCCGCAGCCGCGCGCGATCTCTGCGCTTCCAACTGCGCGGCGCGGAGCCGACGAATGCCCGCGTCGTTGCGCTGAATCCGCCCCGGTGCGCCGGGTGACGGCGCCCGTCCGGTTTCGGCGAGTGTCCGGGAGATCTCGACAGGGGGAGCGTCCCACCACGACTGTGAGACCGGGACGAGTTCGGCGTCTGGATGTTCGAGCGCAAGGTGCCGTGGTCGGCCGAGACCGTAGACCGCGCCGAAGAGCGCGTGCGCGGCCTCGTCCGACGGTGCTGCGGCGAACCAGCCGGCGAGGTGGCGCAACGCGGACTCTCGGCTCACCCCGCCTTTACGGCTTTCGGTGACTCGACGCAGCAGTGCCAGGACCGCTGCGATTGCGCTCATCGTGCCCTCGCGGAGACGGTCGGATTCGCTGAGCTCCGATTCGGCGGTGACGAACCAGTTGCTCAGGCCCGCCCACCGCGCCTGCCAGTCGTCTCGGCGCTCGGCAACGGTCAGCAGCACTCGCTCGTCACTTTCGGCTGCGCGCTGGAACAGCCGATCGACGCCGGTCGCTTCGACCGCTTCGATGGCCGCTGCCAGCTTCGGCGCGTAGCGCGCGAGGTCGAGGCTGAATTCGCGCATGTGGGACAGCAGCGCGTCCTTGTGTGCAAGAAACGACTCGGGGGTCACCTCGGTAGTTCTGACCAAATCGCCGAGGGAGAGGTAGAAGTGTGCCGCTCGCGTTGCCAGTTCGGACAGCGCGGCGTCGAGCCGGCTCAGTTTTCGGTACACCGCGTCGGCATCTGCTTCGCGGTTCGCCTTGGCGAGATCGTCCAGATCCGCAAGCAGTTCCGGCAGTACCAGCCGAGACAGCGCGGCGTCCTCGATGCGCGCGGCCAGGACATCCTCGACGGCACGAAACGCCTGGTAGCCCGTTTGCGCGAACTGATAGACGTAGTGGCGGTTGCGATACTCGGCGAGGTTGGCGGCGCGCGTTCCGTCGTAGCTTCGCTCGAGCACCCCCCAGGAGTGCAGCTGTTCGAGCAGCGGCCCGACCTCGGCTGCGGTCAGCGTCACAGCACTGTCGCTGTCCTTGGCGGTCAGTGCCGCGACGTCACCCGCATGCAGCAGCACGACGTACCCGGCTCGGGCTTTGTCGAACGCCCGAAGAACCTGCAGGTAGTCGGCACGTTTCTCGGCAGTTGTGAACGAAAACAGCCGAAGCCGATCGTCGCGCAGAAGGCGGTCGTCGGATTCGGTCACCCGACGAGGGTAATGGGTCCGTCCGACCCGGTCGCCGCTCAGATCGGTTCGAGAAAGATCCGCTCGCCGTTCACCATGGCTGGGTAGACCCTGACAGCACCGACGTCGTCGGCGCACGAGCCGTCCGCCAGTGCGAACGCGTACAGGTGCAGCGGGCACACGACGACCGTCCCGTCGGTCTGCCCGTCCGCGAGCGGGCCACCTTTGTGTGGGCACACCGCGTCGACCGCACGGACGGTGCCGTCACCGAGTAGGAACACGGCGATCTGACGACCGTTCACCACGTAGGTGCGCCCCTCGCCGGGAGTCAGGTCGGCGAGATGTCCTATCTCGGTCCACGCCTGCGTCGCCGTCATCGGACCGGAACCTGGGGAAGCGGCAGCAGCGGCAGGGACGGCGCGAATTGGGCAGGCGATCGCGGATCGTCGCGTTGCAGCCACGGATCGGTGTAACCGTCGACGGCGATCTGCATCCGCTCTTCCAATCCCGCCGCGATCCCGTCTTCGTCCGTGACCAGAAGGCGTTGTAGCTCGTCGATACCCACACGCGGAACGAAGGCGTAGGTGCGCTCGAGCCAGTTGGCGTTCTCGCGGTAGTACTGGATGAACCTGCTTGCCAGCACCAAAACCTCCTCCGCACTGTCGACTGTCGCGAGCACGTCGCCCTTCCTGATGTGCGCACCCGCCGCTCCACCGATGTAGATCTCCCAGCGCCCGTCGCCGACCGCGACCACACCGAAGTCCTTGCAGAGCGCCTCCGAGCAGTTGCGTGGACAGCCTGCGACGGCCAACTTCAGCTTCGCGGGTGTCTCCAAACCCTGGAACCGTTCTTCGATGGCGATACCCAGGGCAGTCGAGTCGCCCAGCCCGAACCGGCAGAAGTCGCTGCCCACACAGGTTTTGACCGTTCGGAAACTCTTCCCGTAGGCATAACCCGACGGCATGTCGAGATCACCCCACACCTTGGGCAGGTCTTCCTTGCGGATACCGAGCAGATCGATCCGCTGACCACCGGTCACCTTGACCAGTGGCACGTTGTACTTGTCCGCGACATCGGCGATGCGGCGCAACTGATCCGGTGTCGTCACGCCGCCCTTCATCTGTGGCACAACCGAAAACGTGCCGTCGCGCTGAATGTTCGCGTGCACCCGATCGTTGATGAACAGTGCACCGGGCTCGTCGACCCAATCGGGTCCCCAGACGGTCCGCAGCAACGAAGCCAGTGGCATCTTCGCCGCTGCGTCCTCGCCGTCCGGTGCGAGTTCGGCGAACACCTCCGACACCGCGCGAAGTCCGCGATCACGCACGGCTGCAACGAGTTCTGCTTTGCGCAGTGGTATACACCGGACGTAGAAGTCGGCGCACGGGTCATCGGCGACAGCGCCGCCTGTCGCGCACGCGACGATATCCGCGACCAGTCCCTTGCACGATCCGCAGCCCTTGCCTGCTCGCGTCTTCGCGACGACGTCGGCGACCGTTGTCGCGCCGGCATGCACACACGCGACGATCTGGCCCTTGTTCACGCCGTTGCAGTTGCACACAGCAGCGTCGTCGGCCAATTCGGCGGCACTCGTTGCCGCGGTGGGTGTTCCGAGATCGAACAGCATGCTGATGCGTTCGGCGGGCAGCGCAACCTTGTTGTCGAACGCTTGCGACAGGAAGCCGACCTTGCTGACGTCTCCCAACAACGTTGCACCGATGAGTCTTCCGTCTCGAACGACGACGCTCTTGTAGGTTCCGGTGCTCGGTTCGTAGAACTGCACGTACTCGTCGTCGTCGCGCTCCGGACCCTGCACACCCATTGCAGCAACATCGACCCCGGCGACCTTGAGCTTCGTCGTGAGCCGCGAACCATGATATGCCGCAGCAGGGTTGGTCCCGGTGAGGTGCTCCGCGAGCACGGTCGCCTGCTCCCACAGCGGTGCAACGAGGCCGTAGACCTCACCACGATGTTGGCAGCATTCGCCGACCGCGAAGATCGAGCCCTCGTCCTCGCAGCGCATCTGGTCGTCGACGACGATGCCACGTTCGACGACCAACCCACCGCCGCGTGCGAATTCGACGTTCGGTCGAATCCCGGCAGTGACGACAACCATGTCGGCGTCGATGCTCGATCCGTCTGCGAAGCCGACACCGGCAACCCGACCATCGGGCGTTCGAACGACTGCAGTTGTTCGCTTGGACGTGTGTACACCGACGCCGAGAGACTCGATCTTGTTGCGTAGCAATCGGCCACCGCGGGCGTCGAGTTGCTGATTCATCAGATGGCCGGGGGAGTGCACCACGTCGACTTTCAGCCCTTGGGTGCGCAGCCCGTATGCCGCTTCCAGTCCGAGCAGACCGCCGCCGATCACCACAGCGGCGACGTCGTCACCGGCCTGTGCCTGCTGCAACATGCCGTTGGTGTCGGCGATCGTACGGAAGCCGAAAACCCCACGTGCCAAACGTCCGTCGGGTTCACGGAGTCCGTCCATGTTCGGAAAGAAGGTGTTGCTGCCGGTGGCGACGATCAGCACGTCGTAGTCGACGATCCGGCCGCTTTCGCAGGTGACCTGCTTGGCGAAGCGGTCTAGTTTTGTCGCACGGTCCCCGACGTGCAGCTGCACACCGTTTTCGCGATACCAGCTCATCGGGTTGAGCATCAGATCTTCGTCGTCGGTACTCGCTTCGCCGGACAGCACGTGCGAGAGCATGATGCGGTTGTAGTTGCCGTACGGTTCGTCGCCGATCATGGTGATCTCGAACAGATCGCGCCCGTTTCTGGCGATGATCTCCTCGACGGTCCGCGCACCGGCCATCCCGTTCCCCACGACAAGCAGCCGCGCGGTCGGAGGCATCAGATTTCCACCAAACCGAAGTCGACGACCACGTCGCCTGTGCATCCGGTCGGTGCCGCGACGACAAGTTCCAGCACGGTGTCCGGATCGACGTCCTCCACAACGCGGAGTGGGATGTTCACGCCGGACTTGGCGCCGATCGGAAAGACTCGCATCGAACGGCCGTCGCGAAGCAACGTGACGACAACGAGCTCGTCGGAGGAGTTTCCGCCGCGGAAGTACAGCGGCTGCGCCGTCACACCGGGCGGAACGGTGTAGGACAGCGTGGGATCGATCGGGTCGGGCTTGTCCAGTCCATTGCCGGTGAAGCCGAAAACGCCCTGCAGGAACCGCGGAGTACTGGCCATGGTGTGAAGCGTCCGATGAACCGGTGACGCAGAGGCTGCCGGGACGTTACGCCGGGATCAGGAATACCTCTCAGCGACCGATTTCGCTTTGTCGGCTAGAAGATAGAAGCCGATACCGAACAGCAGTGCCGCGGCGACCGCAATCACAGGGTGCGATGCGAAGAGCGGATAGATCTGCCAGTGCGTCAGATAGATGTAGAGCGAACTGCTGGCGAGCACGCTTGCGACCGGCGTAGCGAAGCTGGGTATCCGGACCGTCGGCGCCCAGATCAGCAACATGAGCCCGGCCACGACGAGCCCTTCGCGAAGCAGGCTGTCGAAATAGCCGTGAATGGACACGACGAGCGCAACCGCGACGACGAGTTGGTGCCTCCGGGTCCGCGCCTTTGCTGCCGCCCAACCGAGTGCGAAGAACCAGAAGGCGTACCAGCTGTACTTGCCCTCCGAACCCGGTTCGAGCCCGGCAGCGTCGTAGCGGATGGCCAAGCCGACCGCGAGTAGCGCCAACGCGAAAACGAACGGCTGTCGGCGTTCGAGGCGGTCGATCACCGGTATCGCCAGCAGTGCCGCGAGTGCGAGCAGGAAGTAGACGAGTACTTCGATGAACCACAGATGGCCCTGCGTCGGGCCGTCGGGTCCAAGAATCTTGTTGAGCAGGAACAGGTTTGTCACCGTGTAGTCGTCGGAGAAGCTCAACGTCAACGCGATCCACGCCACGGCGGGTATCGCGATGCCGGCCACCGTTGTCAGGAGGTGGCGCAGCCGCTGCGTACGGGGCTTGTCCGTGAGGACGAATCTCGCAAAGTTGTACCCGGCGACGCCGAGCAAAATATGCGCGCCGCCCCACAGGTGATACAGCCCGGCGTGCGATCCGACGACGAGCACGATCGCGACAGCTCGCAGCATGACGCTGGTCTCGACGGACCGCCCGGCAATCCACCGTCTCGGCCCACGAACCCGGAGGTCGCGGATCGGCGTCGTGTGCCAATCGGGCGGGAGGTGGCCGAGTTTGCGTTCCAACCGCACCGACATCGCGACGTAGGACAGCGAATCCCCGCCGAGTTCGACGAATGTCGACTGGGGGCCGATGTCGGCGACATCGAGTCGCAGCACCTGCGCGAACAGTTCGCGAAGCTCGCTTCCGGTCCGTGCGGTACTTGTGGCCTCGGCGCGGCCCAGTGTGCGGATCTCGGGATAGTCCGGCTTGCCGGAATGCAGGCGCGGCAGTTCGGCGACTCGGCAGGCGCGGACTGCAGCCGCAGGTAGACCCGACGCGGCAGCCGCGATCGCACGGACCTTCGCCGGTGCAAGCGCGCCTTCGAAAGCAACGACAAGTTCATCGTCGCCGTCGATACACGAGGCCGTAATTCCTGCAGTGTCGAGTGCGGCTTCGACGCGAGGCAGGTCGATCCGGAGGCCGAAGAGTTTGACGAAGCGTGCGGACCTGCCGAGTATTTCGTACAGGCCGTCAGCGCCGCGTTTGGCGATATCGCCGGTACGAAGCTCGTCGACCGTTGCTCCGGCGGCGAGATCTGCCGCCGATTCGGCGTAGCCCATCATCACGTTCGGGCCCGAGTAGACGAGTTCGCCCGCGTCGGGATCGATTTCGTCCCCGCTGCGGTCGATGCGAAAAGACCCACCGGGTATCGCGACACCGATCGCGTTCGGATGCGACCGTGCCAGGTGCGGTGGGAGATACGCCATCCGAGCGGTCGCTTCCGTTGCGCCGTACATGACGAACAGATCCCAGCCGTCGCGTTCGCCGAGTGCGGCGTACCGTGCGACCCGGTCGGGAGCGAGCCGACCGCCTGCCTGGGTGAGGTAGCGCAGATGCGGCAGGTGCATGTGCTCGAATCCGATTTTGTCGAGCAGATCGAACGTATAGGGGACGCCGGCAAACGTTGTCGCCCGATGCCGACCGAAAAGGTCCCAGAACTCGGCATCGACGACAGACGCGTCCGTCAGCACGATTCCGGCACCCCGAAGCAGGTGACTGTGCAGGACCGACAAGCCGTAGCAATAGTTCATCGGAAGGCTGGTCATCGCTCGGTCGGTGTGGCGGATGTCGAGGTAGGTTGCAATCGATTCGGCGTTCGATCGCAGGTTCGCGCGTGAGAGGCGAACCAGCTTCGGCGAACCAGTCGAACCCGACGTGCTGAGCAGCAGTGCCAGATCGGGATGCAGCGTGTGCCTGGACACCGACCGTCGTTCGTCGAAATGCCAACTGCCGCTGCGCTGTTCGATCACGATGTCGGGATCGTAGGTATCGACGAGGGACGTCGCGTCGTACTGCGGATCGCCCGGCACGAGTAACACCGGCTGACGGGCGGCGAGCGCTCCGAGGTATGCGACGACCGCCTCGATGTCGTTGCGACCCGCGATCAGCACCAACCGCCGTTCGGTCCCGAAGCGTGCGGCGGCATCGTGCACGAGCGCGGCGAGGCGGCGGTAGGACACCTCGTCGGTGCCCGACACGATTGCTGTGCGCTCACCATGGCGCGCCAGCTCGTCGACGAGTCGCGTCGTCGCACGTTCGGTTGATGGCGCCACCACCGGATCATAGTTGGCAAGGCTTACCTCGCACACCGAGCGATGTCAGACCGGTTCGGTCTCGGCCCGCGGACGCGGCATCAGCACCGGTGCCACCAGTGCGAGCAGCACCGCGGGAATCACGAACGCAGTGGTCGGGTGCACACCGTAGAGCGGTGTGAGCAGCACCGGCGCGAGCGCCTGCCCCGAGAAGCGCAACGACTGCACAACCGAGAGCGCGCCGCCCTGATTCGGTCCGCGCAGGCCGAGTACCGCTGCATTGACGCCGACGAGGATGCCCTGACCCGCAACGCCTGCGGCGGCCCACGCGGCAGCGGCGACGACGAGCAGTCCGGCGGTCCCCGCGAGCGTGACGAGAACGGCACCGCAGGTGGCGCCGATCAGTACCGACCGGCGCGCACCGATCCTGTCGATCGCATTTCCGACGGGCCGGGCGGCGATGATTCCTGCGATTCCGAAGCCGGTGAGCAGCAGGCCACGCTGCGTGGGGCCGAGGCCGAACGCATCCTCGGCGCGGAAGGCGACCAGAAAGTTCAGACCGCCGAGTGCGCCCCATCCGAGGAACGCGACCAGTCCGATGCGTACGACATCCGGCCGTAAAGCTTGGCGCAGCTTCACTTCGCGTCCCGACACCTGTGCGCCGGTGGGCAATCCGACGATTCCCAATATCGCTGCGACCACAGCAACGGCGACGAACGCGAGCCGCCAATTCACCTCTGCCGCAAGCCCGCCCACCAGCGGCGCCGTCGTCTGGCCTGCTGCCTGCAGTGCCGAGAACGTGCCGAGCGCACGACCGAGCCGCGCCTTGGGAGTTATCGACGCAAGCGATGCCAACAGCAGGGGAGTGGTGAAGGCATTCGCGCACCCCTGAATTGCTCTCGGTACCAACAGAAACGACAGACTCGGTGCGACGACGCAGGCCAGCGACGCGACGACGTACACGGCGTAAGCGATTCGGACAGTGCGGAATTGACCCCAGCGTGCACCGAGTGTGCCGGAGACCAACATCAAGATTGCGAAGGGGAACAGGTACGCCGCGAGCGTCGATGCTGCTGCGGGAGAGCTGACGCCGAGGTCGTTGCCCATCTCCGGGAGCATCGCCGTGACGACTCCGCCACCGAACGGTCCGAGAAACCCACCCGCGTAGAGGGCGAGCGTGCGGAGGCGACTCACGCTGTGGTCCTCACCCGTGGTTACAGTCCGAAGCTGCCAGGCCCGCGCCGGCGAAGGTACTTTTCGAATTCGGCTGCGAGCGCATCGCCGTCGATCTTGGAGATGGCGTCGGAGATGTCGATCTCGGCGTCGCCACGTTCTTCCAGCGAGCGGACGTACTCGGCGATTTCTTCGTCCTCGGCCGTCATCTCCGTGACCGCCTCTTCCCAATCCTCGGCCTGGGTCGGTAGTTCACCGAGCGGAACCTCGACGTCGAGCACGTCCTCGACCCGCTGCAGCAAGGCGATCGTCGCCTTCGGATTGGGCGGCTGCGACACGTAATGCGGAACGGCCGCCCAGAACGACACCGCGGGAACACCCGCCTTGACGCAGTGGTCCTGCAGCACGCCGGTGATGCCGGTCGGGCCCTCGTACCTGGTCTGTTCGAGTTTGAACTGCTCGGCGGCCTCTTTGCTGTAGGCCGAACCGGTGACCGGAACCGGGCGGGTGTGCGGGGTATCGGCGAGCAGCGCGCCGAGGATCACGACGGTGCTGACGCCGAGTTGCTCGACGAATTCGAGCAGATCGTCGCAGAAACTGCGCCAGCGCATGTTGGGCTCGATACCGCGAAGCAGCACAACATCGCGTTCGCTACCGGGAGGCGAACACACCGACAGCATGGTCGACGGCCACTGGATCTCCCGGGTGACGCCGTCGATCTGCTTCACCGTCGGTCGATTTACCTGGTAGTCGTAATAATCCTCGGAATCGAGCTCTGCCAGCGGCTCGGCATCCCAGATCAGTTCGAGATGCTCGACTGCACCGCTTGCCGCATCACCGGCGTCGTTCCAGCCTTCGAACGCCGCGACGAGGATCGGATCGCGCAGCGTAGGCAGATCGAGGTCGGCTACGACCGGGAACTCTTCGGAACTCACCGACACAGCCTACGACCAGGGCGGGTCCGCCTCTTCACATAGCGCCGTTTGACAACGAAAGCCATCCCCTGCCAGCCTTGACGTTGGTCATGAGTACCAGCGCACAGCCCCGGCTCGCTGGTCGGCAACCCTCCGCCACGGTGGGGTGCTCCGGGTGACGACCAGGCCGCACGTCCGATTCGGGTGCGGCAAGCGTGGATAGACGAGGGGATGTGCCGATGGTTGCCGCTGCACCGCGTAGTTCTGGCCGTGAGCCGGATACGTCTGAAGATCACACTGTTGAGGCCCCCACTATTCTGGAGCGCATGTCTTTGCCACTGCACTCTGCACTGCTCGATGCGCTCGATCAGCGTGTTGTCATCGGCGACGGTGCGATGGGCACGATGTTGCAGGCTGCCGACCTCACCCTCGACGATTTTCTCGGGCTGGAGGGCTGCAACGAAATTCTCAACGACACGCGCCCCGATGTGCTCAAAGACATTCACCGCGCGTATTTCGAAGCGGGCGCCGACGCAGTCGAGACGAACACCTTCGGCTGCAACCTGCCGAACCTTGCCGATTACGACATCTCCGATCGCATTCGTGAGCTGTCCGAGAAGGGCACTCAGCTAGCGCGCGACGTTGCCGACGAGATGGGTCCAGGTCGCGACAGGATGCCACGTTTCGTCCTCGGTTCGATGGGCCCCGGCACCAAGCTGCCCACCCTCGGACACGCCCCGTACGCCGTGTTGCGCGACGCCTACACGGAGTCCGCGCTCGGCATGATCGACGGTGGTGCCGACGCCATCCTGATCGAGACGTGTCAGGACCTGCTGCAGGTCAAGGCCGCGATCATCGGCAGCCAGAACGCGATGGCAAAGCTCGGCAGGCGGCTGCCGATCATCACCCACGTCACTGTGGAAACAACCGGAACCATGCTGGTCGGCAGCGAGATCGGCGCCGCGCTGACGGCTATCGAGCCGCTCGGCGTCGACCTGATCGGGCTCAACTGCGCAACGGGACCCGACGAGATGAGCGAGCACCTCCGCCATCTTTCGAAGTACTCGAAGCTGCCGGTGTCGGTGATGCCGAACGCAGGTCTGCCAGTCCTCGGTGCCAACGGCGCGGAATACCCGCTGTCACCGGAAGAGCTGGCAATCGCACTGAGTGGTTTCGTACGCGAATACGGTCTGGCGTTGGTCGGCGGCTGTTGCGGCACAACGCCAGAGCACATTCGTCAGGTTGCGGCGGCCGTGCGCGATGTCGAGCGGGGCACGCGTAAGCACATCAGCGAGCCTGGCGTTTCTTCGCTCTACACGGCAGTGCCTTTCGAGCAGGATGCCAGCATCCTGATGATCGGCGAACGTACGAACTCCAACGGCTCCAAGGCTTTTCGTGAGGCGATGCTTGCCGAGGACTACGAGAAGTGCCTCGATATCGCGAAGGATCAGACGCGCGACGGCGCGCACATGCTCGACCTCAACGTCGACTACGTTGGCCGTGACGGTGCCGCGGACATGTCTGCTCTCGCAAGCAGATTGGCGACCGCGTCGACGTTGCCGATCATGCTCGACTCCACCGAACCCGCTGTGCTGAAGGCTGGTCTAGAACACCTCGGCGGGCGTTGCGCGGTCAACTCCGTCAACTACGAGGACGGCGACGGACCCGATTCGCGCTTCCAGCAGATCATGTCGCTCGTGAAGGAACACGGTGCGGCGGTCGTCGCGTTGACGATCGACGAAGAGGGTCAGGCGCGTACCGCCGAGTGGAAGGTCCGGATCGCCGAGCGGCTGATCGCGGACATCACCGGCAACTGGGGATTGTCGGAGAGCGACATCATCATCGACGCTCTCACGTTCCCGATCTCGACGGGCCAGGAGGAGGTCCGGCGCGACGGCATCGAGACGATCGAGGCCATCCGCGAGATCAAGCGGCTGCATCCGGAGATCCACACGACACTCGGGCTTTCCAACATCTCGTTCGGCCTCAATCCCGCTGCGCGGCAGGTGCTCAACTCCGTGTTCCTGAACGAGTGCATCGAGGCCGGTCTCGACACCGCGATCGTGCATGCGTCGAAGATCCTGCCGATGGCGCGGATCCCCGAGGAACAGCGGCAGACCGCACTCGACCTCGTTTACGACCGTCGCCGCGACGACTACGACCCGCTGCAGACGTTGATGGCGCTGTTCGAAGGCGTCTCGGCGGCCGATGCCCGTGAGTCGAGAGCCGAGGAGTTGGCCAAGCTGCCGCTGTTCGAGCGGCTGGAACGCCGGATCGTCGACGGTGACCGAAACGGTCTCGACGTCGATCTCGACGAGGCGATGCTCACCAAGAAGCCCCTCGAAATCATCAACGAGACGTTGCTGTCCGGGATGAAGACGGTCGGCGAACTGTTCGGCTCCGGTCAGATGCAGTTGCCTTTCGTGCTGCAGTCTGCCGAAGTGATGAAGGCTGCTGTCGCCTATCTGGAACCTCACATGGAGGCGACCGACGACGACGGCAAGGGCCGCATGGTGATCGCGACCGTCAAGGGCGACGTCCACGACATCGGTAAGAACCTGGTCGACATCATCCTGTCGAACAACGGCTACGAGGTCGTCAACCTCGGTATCAAACAACCGATTGCGTCGATCCTCGATGCCGCGATCGACAAGAAGGCCGACGTCATCGGTATGTCCGGCCTGCTCGTGAAGTCGACAGTCGTGATGAAGGAGAACCTGCTCGAACTGAACGCCAAGGGTGTTGCGGGGCAGTTCCCCGTCATGCTCGGTGGCGCGGCGCTCACACGGTCCTACGTCGAGAACGACCTGACCGAGGTGTACGACGGCGAAGTCAGTTACGCCCGTGACGCTTTCGAAGGTCTGCGGTTGATGGACACCATCATGACGCGCAAACGCGGCGGTGGACCCGATCCGGACAGCCCCGAAGCGATCGCGGAACGTGAGAAGGCGGCCGAACGTAAAGCGCGGCACGAGCGTTCCCGCAAGATCGCCGAAAAACGAAAGGCCGCAGAGGTTCCCGTCGTTGTTCCCGAGCGCTCCGACGTCGCGGCAGATCTTCCTGTGCCGACACCGCCGTTCTGGGGGAGTCGCATCGTCAAAGGTGTTGCGCTGTCCGAATATTCGAATCTGTTGGACGAACGTGCTCTGTTCCTCGGCCAGTGGGGACTGCGCGGTCAGCGGGCAGGCGAAGGCGCGACGTACGAGGAGCTGGTCGAGTCGGAAGGACGTCCGCGCCTGCGGTACTGGCTCGATCGCCTCACCAGCGACGGCATCCTCGCTCATGCCGCGGTTGTCTACGGCTACTTCCCGGCCGTGTCCGAGGGTGACGACGTGATCGTGCTCGAGAGCCCGGAACCCGATGCGGCGGAACGGTATCGCTTCACGTTCCCGCGCCAGCAGCGCGACCGCTTCCTGTGTATCGCCGACTTCGTCAGGTCGAGGGAGAAGGCCGTTGCGGACGGTTCCGTCGACGTGTTGCCGTTCCAATTGGTGACGATGGGTCAGCCGATCGCAGATTTCGCCAACGAACTTTTCGCTGCCGACTCCTACCGCGACTACCTCGAGGTACACGGCATCGGTGTACAGCTGACCGAAGCTCTCGCCGAGTACTGGCATCGCCGCGTCCGTGAGGAATTGGTGCTCGGCGGTCACAGTCTCGCCGAGGACGACCCGTCCGATGTGTCGGAGTACTTCAAGCTCGGCTACCGCGGCGCCCGTTACTCCTTCGGCTACGGTGCGTGCCCGGACCTGGAAGATCGGGCGAAGCTGGTTGCGCTACTCGATTCCGAGCGAATCGGTGTCGTGCTGTCGGAAGAGCTGCAGCTGCATCCGGAGCAGTCGACCGACGCGTTCGTTCTGCATCACCCCGAGGCGAAGTACTTCAACGTCTGAGGTGATGCAGCACTCCGGCTGGGTCAGACCGCGTCGGTGCGGGTGAGGGTGACTTCTCGTTCGCCGACATCCGGATCGGAAACGACGACGTTGACTTCACCGACACGTCCGTCGAGTTCGGTACGGATCTCGGTCGGACCTTTGGAGTTCGGATCGGGATCGTAGAAGGCTCGGACGAAGGTCGGGATCACGTCGAGGATATTGGTCGTGAAATCGAGCCCGACCACGCGTGACCGTACAGGCGAGACCGCTGCGCCGAGGTAATAGTCGTCGACGGTCACCTTCGCCTCGAGTGCAGGCTTGTACGGTGTGACGAGATTCGGTGCGGTCACCGATTCCTGCGTTGCTGTATCGAGCAGCAGGTGTGCGACTTCGGTCGCGGTTGCGAGATCGACTGCGACAGTGCGCGCAGCGTCCACTCCATTGACGCCACTGACGGCTACCGGGCCACTTGGCCTCGGCGTATTCGGCATGGCGAAGTCGAAGATCGATTTGGTGGGCATGTCGACGCCCATGTCGGATAGCACTACTGACGCCGCAGCGCCCGTGAAGCCGACGCTTGCGACACCAGCGAGCGCGACCGCGGTATGTCGTAACCACGACATGAAAGGTCCTTTCGTTCGCTTGTCGGTTGCTTCGCTTTTCAATTACTTGCTGTTTGTTTCAGTTTGTGGGAACAGCAAATATTCGGCAACAAATATTCCCTGCGATGAGGCGAGACGCGTGTCACATTGCTGACGAACGGTCTCTTCCGACCCCCGAGAGCGAGTCTATCGTCCGTTTCGGGCGTCGAATCTTAGGCGTTCGGTGATGGTCATCACGACGACGGAAGGTGTGTGGTCCTCGCCTCCCGCGCCACTCGGCGAAGCGGTCCGGTCGGCTACCGTCATGGCTGTCGACGTTGGATCAGAGATGTCGGAATCAGAGGGGAAAGTGCGTGCCAGAAGTAGCCGGTGTGTTGTGGGACATGGACGGAACGCTGCTCGATTCGGAGAAGCTGTGGGACGTCGCCATAAACGAACTCTCCCTCAACCTGGGCGGACCGATGACACCGGCGACGCGACATGCGCTGATCGGATCCTCGGGACCCAACACTCTCGCGATCATTTTCGACTCGCTGGACCTCGAACCGCATCCGGACGCCCTTGCCGATGCCGACGACTGGCTCGACAAGCGCGTTGTCCAGCTGTTCGGTGACGGTATCCCGTGGCGGCCAGGGGCGCAGGAGGCATTGGCCATGGTTCTCGACGCGGGAATCCCCATGGCACTCGTGACCAACACCAAACGCTCGCTCACCGAGCTCGGTCTGGACACGCTCGGCCGCGAGCATTTCGCCGCATCGGTGTGCGCCGACGAGGTGCCACACGGCAAGCCGGCTCCCGACCTCTACCTTCGCGGCGCCGAACTGCTCGGTACCGACCCGACCCACTGCGTTGCGATCGAAGACTCGCCGACTGGTGCGATCGCCGCGGAAGCTGCTGGGTGCTCGCTCATCGTCGTACCCTGCGAAATTCCAGTTCCCGAAGCGTCCGGTCGGGTCTTTCGCGACAGCCTGATCGGGCTGACCGTCGGTGATCTGCGCATCGGGTAGCAGCGCGTAAACGCCGGGGCTATCGTCGAACCGTTGAACTGCGGTGTCGACGACAGGGACCTAGTGATGACCCGACGATTCACCTGCTTGCTGGCCACAACTGCGTTGGCTTTCGCCCTCGTCGCCTGCGGTGGCGACGACAGCTCGAAGGCCTCGCCCGAACCGTCCACCGCCGAGGCGACGGCAACCGCGCCACCGAAGGCGCCCGCGACGACCAAGCCGACCGCGTCCGACACGGCGACTACGCCGCCGACAACGACGAAGCCGGCAACCGACGGCATTCCGTCGCTGTTTCCCGACGACTTTCCGTTCCCGGAAAATCTGAACACAACCGAGAGCCGTGACGAGTCGGTCACCGCTCTGCTGAGTGGCACGACCACGTCGACCGCCGACGAGTTCATCGAGTTCTACGACAGCAGGCTGCCGGGGCTCGGTTGGACCCTCGACGACACCACGTCGAGCGGCGGCTCTCACGTCTTCACCCGAGATGGGTTGTGGGTGTCGATCGTCGCAGGCGACATCCCCGGTGCCAGCGACACGTCGTTCCAGATCTCGTTGCAGGAGCTCGGCTGAGGCGTTCGCCACGTCCGAGTGCGGGCACGTTCGCACCCACTGGCCGGTCACCGTTGGCGTAGCTGGAAGAATGGCCTTCCGTGAAGAACTTCGAATCCCTGTTTGCCGAGCTGGCCGACCGTGCCGCCAATCGCCCTGACGGTTCCGGAACCGTCGCAGCGTTGGACGCCGGCGTGCATGCGCAGGGCAAAAAGGTTCTCGAAGAGGCTGGCGAAGTGTGGATCGCGGCTGAGCACGAGAGCGACGAAGCCCTCGCCGAAGAGATCTCGCAGCTGCTCTACTGGGTGCAGGTGCTGATGATCGGGCGCGGCCTGAAGCTCGATGACGTCTACCGACATCTGTGATCGGTACTCCTCGTCGCCGTGCACGCCCCGCCTGAAAGGCCAAGACCGTGAAAGAGACTCAACCCATGCTGCGTGTAGCAGTCCCCAACAAAGGTGCCCTGTCGGAATCTGCTGCTGAAATTCTCAGCGAAGCCGGCTACCGCCGCCGCACCGATTCCCGCGACCTCACCGTGCTCGACCAAGCGAACCAGGTCGAGTTCTTCTTCCTCCGACCGAAAGACATCGCGATCTACGTCGGGTCAGGCGAACTGGATCTCGGCATCACCGGCCGCGATCTCGCCCGCGACTCGGGCGCGACCGTCGACGAACGCCTACCGCTCGGCTTTGGTCGATCCACATTCCGCTACGCGGCACCTGCAGGTCGCGACTGGAGTGCCGACGACCTCGGCGGCCTCCGCATCGCGACGTCCTACCCGAACCTCGTTCGCGCCGATCTCGCGAAGCGCGGACTGACAGCCGATGTCATCAGGCTCGACGGTGCCGTCGAAATATCCATCCAACTCGGTGTCGCCGATGCGATCGCCGACGTTGTCGGGTCCGGCCGCACGCTGCGGCAGCACAACCTCGTCGCTTTCGGTGATTCACTGTGCGACTCGGAGGGAGTGCTCATCGAGCGGGCCGGGTCGGACCGGTCGGACCGCGCACGCAACCAATTGGTCGCACGTGTGCAGGGAGTCGTCTTCGCGCAGCAGTACCTGATGCTCGACTACGACTGCCCGAAGACCTTGCTCGACGAGGCCGTGCAGATCACGCCCGGCCTCGAGTCGCCGACGGTGTCGCCGCTCGCGGACGAAGCGTGGGTCGCCGTGCGCGCGATGGTGCCGCGCACCGAACACAACGACGTGATGGATCGTCTCGCCGACTTGGGCGCGAAAGCGATTCTTGCCTCCGACATTCGGTCCTGTCGAGCGTTCTGACGCTGGATCCGGGCAGGCCTACCTCGTGCCGTCCGGCACGGTTGCGGGCCAGCCCGGATACTCGGGGAGAGTGCCGCCGAACGCTGGACACAGCGGCTTGTAGTCGCACCAGTTGCACATGTTGCTGGGACTCGGCCGGAAATCTCCGGTCGCGCCTGCTTCGAGGATCGCTTTCCACAGTGCGGACAGCGTGCGTTCGAACCGCAGCAGTTCGTCACGATCGGGCTGGTAGGTGAGAATTTCGTCGTCGGCGAGATACAGCAGTCGAAGCTGCGTCGGGACGATCCCACGGGTCCGCAGAATGACCAGCGCGTAGAACTTCATCTGGAACAGCGCGTGGGATTCGCGCCTTTCGCCCGGTGCGCGGCCCGTCTTGTAATCGACGACCCGAACCTCGCCGGTCGGTGCTACGTCGATGCGGTCGACGAAACCACGAAGCAGGACACTGTCTTCCAGCTCGACCTCCACTCGCTGCTCACACGATTCAGGTTCGAATCGAGTCGGGTCTTCGAGCCGGTAGTACCTGGAAATCAACGCGCGCGCTTCGTCGAGAAATTCGCCGCGCTCGTCGATGGTGACCAGCTCGCGCAACTCCGGTGCATCCCCGACGAGACGGTCCCACGCAGGATCGACGAGCGCGGTCGCCGTGTCGGGAACACGGTCCGCGGCGGGTAATCCGTACAGAGATTCCAGCGCGGCATGCACGACAGTTCCCCGCAGGGCCGCTCTCGTCGGCACTTCGGGGATTCGATCGACTGCACGCAATCGGTACTTCAACGGGCACAGCTTGAAATCGGCAGCACGCGACGGCGACAGCGCAGGCCTGCGCGGAGGTGCCGAATCGGGGGCTGGCGGTGCTGTTGTCGTCACACCTGGCAGGGTATGCCCCTGGGCCGACAATGAGTCGAGTCCGCGCGGACCAGCAGTAGCGGATCAGCAATAGGGAGTCGGATTTCGATGACGGCAAGACCTACCGGACCCTTTCAGGTCGGCGATCGAGTGCAGCTGACCGATGCGAAGGGCCGGCACTACACGGTCGTTCTCGAAGCGGGCAAGGAGTTCCACACCCATCGCGGTGGCCTTGCGCACGACGATCTGATCGGCTCCGACGAGGGCACGGTCGTCAAGTCGAGCAACTTCACGCCCTACCTTGCACTGCGGCCGTTGCTCGTCGACTACATCCTGTCGATGCCGCGCGGTGCGCAGGTGATCTACCCGAAGGACGCGGCACAGATCGTGCACGAAGGCGACGTGTTCCCCGGCGCGCGTGTCCTGGAAGCCGGTGCGGGTTCCGGTGCATTGACGTGTTCGTTGTTGCGAGCGGTCGGGCCCGAGGGCCGCGTCATTTCCTACGAGGTTCGCGCCGACCACGCCGAGCACGCGGTCCGCAACGTCGAGACCTTTTTCGGCGGTAGCCCCGAGAACTGGGACCTCACCATCGCCGATGTCGCCGAATTCGACGGGCAGGTCGACCGTGCGGTGCTCGACATGCTCTCCCCGTGGGACGCGTTGCCGTCCGTCGCGAAGGCGCTGGTTCCAGGCGGTGTCCTCATCGTCTACGTCGCGACCGTGACGCAGTTGTCGAAGGTGGTCGAGGCGATGCGCGAGCAGGAATGCTGGACCGAACCACGCTCGTGGGAATCGATCGTCCGCGGCTGGCACGTCGTCGGCCTTGCTGTGCGTCCCGAGCACCGAATGCAGGGGCACACAGCCTTTCTCGTGAGCGCACGCAAACTGGCGGAGGGAACGGTGACTCCGAAGCCGCAGCGCAGGGCATCGAAGGGGCAGAGCCCGAGCTAGTACGGGAGGGGTTTGCGGTATTCGGTACGCAGGTACCACAACGCTTGATCCGCGTGAATGTTCGCGCGCAGATCGTTCGACACGATCTTGCACACCGTGCCGTTCTCGTCGATGACGAAGGTCTTGCGGCGTGTGGTTATTCGGGTGAGCCACCCGTCGCGATGGCGGGCGTGGCGGCCTGACGACGCAGCGGGCCTGGTGCGGCTCAGTTTTGCCAGTGCGCTGCGCTTGGCGCCGAATTGTTCGGCAACCGAACCGCCGACGTCGGACAGCAACGGAAAGTCGAACGACCGCTGCTGTGCAAAATGCGCCTGCCTGTCGACCGAATCGGTACTTATCCCGACGCGCCGCGCTCCGACCGCGGCGAACTCTGCCGCCAGATCACGAAAGTGGCAGGCCTCGGCAGAGCAAATCGGCGACGACGCGATGGGGTAGAAGAACAGCACGAGGGGTCCGTCGGTGAGGAACGAGTACAGGGTCCGTCGTGTGCCGGTGTGATCGAGCAAGGCGAAGTTGCGCGCCTGGTCGCCTTCCTTCATGCCGCGTAATGGTAATCGACCAGCAAGAACAAGCCGACCATTTCGGACAGTTGCAGTCGTTTCAGCATTGCACTCTGCCCATCGCAAGCAGATTGCACGTGCTTGCGCCCGACAGCTGCCACGCCTCGCCGACCTTGTCCCAGGTCATATTGATGGGAATTGTGCCGTGCGGGCCCGTGACGTCGACCTTTGCCGTTGCCGATGTCCCGGCTACGTCGACACCGGATACGACGAAGGTGATTCGCCCGTAGTTGTCCAGCCCCGTCGTCAAGGCGGCCAACGCTTCCACCCGGGTCTGACCGTCGACGACCAGCCCCGCTTTGTCCTGTGCCGGGATCGCCGGATCGACGAGCCGCACCAGCGAATCCTGGAGTAGATCCGGCGTCGGGGGAGCGACATCGGGCACCTGCGTGGTGGTCGGCACCGCCGACGGCTCAGGTGCCGTTGTGGTCGGCTGCGACGACGGCTGACCGACAGCAGGGGTATTGGCATCGTCGGAACCGCAGGCGACACCGGCCACCGCGACGAGCAAAGCACCGACGGAACTAACGCATTTGCGGTGAATCACGTGCACTCTTCTCTCGATCGCAGCTTGCGGGGCGTATCGGCGACGGGACGTCACGCTAACATCGGGCCGCAACGACCTGGCGGTACTCGTCTTGTCGCCGAACACATCCGAGACACGTCACAGCACCGAAACAGTGTCGTACGGCAGAAAGCGCGCGCTGCCGGTAGCGTGGATAGACCGGGACTGGGAGGAGTCGACACTATGAGCCCCACAGATAGTTCGGATTCGGCGGCGTGGCGAGAACTGGAAGCCCTGCGTGCCGAAGCTGCTGGACTCCGCCGCCAGCTTGCCGAGTCGCCGGAACGGTCACGTGAACTCGAAAGTCGAGTCGACTCGCTGACCATTCGGAACGGGAAGCTGATGGACACGCTGAAGGAAGCGCGTCAGCAACTCATCGCGCTGCGCGAGGAGGTCGATCGACTCGGGCAGCCGCCGAGTGGTTACGGCACCCTGCTCGGCGTGCACGACGACGAGACTGTCGACGTGTTCACCTCGGGTCGCAAGATGCGCCTGACCTGCTCGCCGAACATTGCCACAGACACGCTCCAGCTCGGCCAGACCGTGCGTCTGAACGAAGCGCTGACAGTGGTCGAGGCGGGTTTGTTCGAGCGCGTCGGTGAAATCTGCACGCTTCGCGAGATTCTCGACAACGGCACCCGAGCGCTTGTGGTCGGCCATGCCGACGAAGAGCGCGTCGTCTGGTTGGCCGAGCCGCTTGCTCATGTCGCCGAGATCGACGACGTCGACGACCCCGACCGGCCGATCCGCAAGCTCCGCCCAGGCGACTCGCTGCTGGTCGACACGAAGGCCGGCTACGCGTTCGAGCGCGTTCCGAAGGCTGAGGTCGAAGACCTCGTGCTCGAAGAGGTGCCGGACGTCGACTACAGCGACATCGGTGGTCTCGGCAGGCAGATCGAGCAGATTCGCGACGCGGTCGAGCTGCCCTTCCTGCACAAGGAACTGTTCCGTGAGTACTCGCTGCGGCCACCGAAGGGTGTGCTGCTCTACGGTCCTCCCGGCTGCGGTAAAACGCTGATCGCCAAGGCGGTCGCCAACTCGCTGGCAAAGAAGATCGCCGAATCGCGCGGCGAGGATGCCAAGGAAGCCAAGTCGTTCTTCCTCAACATCAAGGGCCCCGAACTGCTCAACAAGTTCGTCGGCGAAACCGAGCGCCACATCAGGATCATCTTCCAGCGGGCACGCGAGAAGGCGTCCGAGGGCACTCCGGTGATCGTCTTCTTCGACGAGATGGACTCGATCTTCCGGACCCGTGGTTCGGGTGTCTCCTCGGACGTGGAGACGACCGTCGTGCCGCAGCTGCTCAGTGAGATCGACGGCGTCGAGGGTCTGGAGAACGTCATCGTCATCGGCGCCTCCAATCGCGAGGACATGATCGACCCCGCGATTCTGCGGCCCGGACGTCTCGATGTGAAGATCAAGATCGAGCGGCCGGACGCGGAATCTGCACAGGACATCTTCTCGAAGTACCTGACCGAGAGTTTGCCGGTGCACGCAGACGACCTCGCCGAATTCGGTGGCGATCGCTCGGCTTGCATTCGGGCGATGATCGAGAAGGTCGTCGAGCGGATGTACGCCGAAAGCGAAGACAACCGTTTCCTCGAAGTCACCTACGCCAACGGTGACAAGGAGGTCTTGTACTTCAAGGACTTCAACTCCGGCGCGATGATCCAGAACATCGTCGACCGGTCGAAGAAGTACGCGATCAAGGCAGTCCTCGAGACGGCGTCACCCGGTCTGCGGATCCAGCATCTCTTCGACTCGATCGTCGATGAGTTCTCCGAGAACGAGGACTTGCCGAACACAACCAACCCGGACGACTGGGCTCGTATCTCCGGCAAGAAGGGCGAGCGGATCGTCTACATCCGCACGCTCGTCACCGGCAAGAATGCGAGTGCAAGTCGGGCTATCGACACCGAGTCCAACACGGGGCAATACCTGTAGGGTCGCCTCGTGCAGGTACAACTCCGCCACAACCCATCATCGACGGTCGCCCGGTGCTTTCTTGCACCGGGCGAACCCGTTCGTGTCGAGAGCGGCGCAATGGTCGCCCACTCTGCAGGCATTCGTCTCGAAGCAAAAGCCGAAGGTGGTCTGGTAGCCGGTCTCAAACGCAAAGTGCTTGCGGGAGAGTCGTTCTACATCAACACCTACACCGCGCCGGACAACGGCGGTTGGGTCGACGTCGCTTCCGTGCTGCCAGGCGACGCCTTCGCGCTGCCGGTTACCGCTGACCGGCCCTACTTCATCAACCGCGGCGGCTGGCTGGCCAGCTCGCATGGTGTGCAGATCGAAAGCAAGTGGGGTGGCATGGCCAACCTCTTCGGTGGTGAAGGTGGTTTCGGCCTGCGCGCACACGGCCAGGGTGACGTGGTTCTCGGAGTCTTCGGCGCGATCGACGTGTTCGATCTCGCCGCAGGGGATGCGGTCACGATCGACACCGGACATGTTGTCGCATACGACCTGTCGATGTCGTTCTCGATGCGCAGGGCAGTGCAGGGTCGTTCGATTCAGTCGATGAAATCCGGCGAAGGTTTCGTGTTCGACTTCGTTGGTCCCGGTCGAGTCCTGCTGCAGACGCGCAATCCTGGCGCCTTCGCAGGCTGGGTCGCGGGCTTCGCCCCGGGCGGATAGGAGTTCGCCAGCCTTCTAGGCGCCGCCTTGTCGGGCGGTAGTCAGGTGGGTGAGTTCGCACCGCCATCGACCGTCTCGACGAACGAAGACATCCGAGGTCCACTCGTCGTTCTCGAACCGCTGGCCCTGGTAGTAGCCGGTGTTGATCACTCGCGCGACGACGACTGCGACGTCGCCGAACTCGCGAACGGAAACCACCTCGCTGCTCATGGTGTCGTGTGAGACAGTTCCGTTCGCGACCGACTCCAGAAACTGGCGACCCGGCACAAGTCCGTCCTGCGAGACGAACGACCAATCGGCAGTGGCGAATTCAGCGATTCGCTCGGCATCGTTGGCGACGAGTGCGGCATCCCAGTCCTCGAGGAGCTTCAGTAACTCTGAGTGATCGGCGGCCGTCTGCTGTGTCATGCCTCCCAGTTTCCTCTTTGCCGGTGCGGGACCGCTTGGACGAATGGGAGGTCAGACAAATGGCAGTTCAACCGCCGAGATTGGCGAAATCGAGCGATCGCCAGGTACGGACGTGCAATCGCAGCAACGTGTCGTCCTCGGCGGTTTCCGCATATTGGGCTGCACCGTCCGTGCCGAGATAGCGCGCCGCGATGTCGGTGACCACCCCGGCCGGTAGTGGCTCGATGCTCACCGACCCCTCGACGGTCACGTACGCGGGTGGGTTCTCCTCCCGCTGCACACAAAGGCTCGCCTCGGGCGAATCGCGCAGTAGTGCAACCTTCTTGGTACGCGCTGCCGTCGCGATCTCGACGACGCCGTCGTCGTAGCGGTACCAGACCGGCGTGGTCAACGGTGCTTCGCCGGCACGCCCAACGGCCAAAACTCCGATGTGGACACCGGCAAGGAACTCTTCGCGGTCATGTGAACTCATCGACAATGTGCTCATGAATCCAAGCTAGCGGTGCGGTCCGACAGGTTTCGGCGTTTGCTAGGCGGCACCCTTCGTGCTGCCGGTCACCCCGACCGGCCCCACTTGTTCGACATTGTCGGACCTGGGTCGAGACGTCCCCGCGGGGACGTCGGGCGGTCCGTTGTGGTTGGTGGCTCGGTATGCGGGTATCGATGACCTTGGTGCTGGGAGTCGGCCTGCGGCTGCTCGTTGGGGTTGTCCTGTGTCGCCTGGTCGCGCCTCTTCGACGTCCCCGCGGGGACGTTTCGATGATCAGTTTCTGTCGGTGCCCCGAGGTAGGTTTGTCGAACATCAGTTCTATCGAAACGGAGAGATTCGATGAACACCACCGCACAACTACCGACAGCGGAACGGCCGATCGAGGAGATCGAAACCGAAATCTGCACCCTCGCCGGGCAAATCGCCGCCGCCACCGCCCGATTCCTGACCCTGCTCGCCGAATTCGACGCCCGCCGCGGCTGGGCCGGCTGGCAACTGCATTCCGCTGCCCACTGGCTGTCCTGGAAAGCGGGTGTCAGCCTGCACACCGCTCGTGAACAGGTCCGGGTCGCGAACGCCGTGACCGTGCTTCCGCGTATCGCGCACGCATTCGCCGAAGGCCGAGTGTCCTACTCCAAAGTCCGCGCCCTCACCCGCGTCGCCACACCGCACACCGAAGAATCGTTGCTGCGCATCGCCTTGCAAGCACCGGCGGCACACCTGGACCGGCTCGTCCGTGGCCTCGTCCGACAAACCCGTAAGGCCGACAACAGCAACACCGACACCGACAGTGCCGGTGGGCGTTGGTTCTACGACGACGACGGCTCCCTGGTCGTGTCCGCCCGATTCCGTCCCGAGGACGGTGCCCGATTCATCGCTGCCCTGACCCGTGCGGAGTACGAACGCACCCGCACCGACGACGATGGACCTGATACCCCTGAACCCGACCGCACTGCACCCGCACCCTCGAATCCTGTTCCCGCGATGGTGGCGATGGCCGAGACCATCTGCGCCGGCACTACCGCTTCTCCGGTTGTGTCTCCTGCTGCGGATGTGTTGGTTCATATCGGCCCCGACGGGTCACCACTCGACGCATCGCATGCGCATCTCGACGACGGTCCCGGTCTCGATTCGCAGACTCTGGAGGCGGTGTTGTGTACTGCGTCGGTGCGGCTGATCCGTCACGGCCGTCTCGGGCCGACCATCGCCTGGGACACATCCCAACGTCGGCCGAGTCGAACCCTGCTGCGGCAGTTGGTGATCCGGGATCGGTGCTGCACGGTGCCGGGCTGCGGCCGCACTAGGTTCCTGCATGCGCACCACGTTGTCTACTATTCGCGGGGCGGTCCGACCGATCTCGACAACTTGACCCTGTTGTGCGGTGAACACCATCGCGCGTTGCACGACGGGTTGTTCACCATTACCGCCGAGGGTGGTCAGAGGTTCACGTTCCGCCATCCTGATGGGCGCGGAATCGACTACGCCCCACTGCTGTCGGGTGACGTCGACGACCTCAGCCGCCGTTATCGCCACATCGACCCCGACGCTGTCACTGCCGATTGGTCCGGTGAACCGCTCGATGCCAGCTTCGCCACCGATGTCCTGCTCCGTAACTGGGACCTGGAGAAACGGCGACGCAACACCGACCTCGCGACGGCGGCCTAGTCCCGCCGGAAGGCCGGCCCCGCCGGAAGGCTAGCCCCGCACCGTGACGGTCGGGCAGTCGTCGCCCTTACTGCGGGCCACATCGGCTGCGGCGCTTGCCAACCCTTGCGAAAGCAGACGATTCGCTTCCGCTGCGATCTCGATACAGGCTGGATTGTCGTTGGCCGATACGAAGCGATAGCGAAGTGCGTCTGGGCCGAGCGGTCGGTCCGGACCTTTGGCAGGGCCGTTCGGGCCCTGCGGGGATTGCTGGATGCCGACGCTCGGTGCCGCAGCAGCACTCGCGATCGGGACGAGTGCCGGGGCAACTGCGATCGCAAACCCCAAAAATATTGCCGCTGAAGCGGTCCTGCGGGCCATGTGTGACTCCGAATCGCTGAGTGGGACAACCGTGCTGGTCCCGTCCAGCGTGGCCGCAGCGACACTCGAACAATAGGCACCCTACGGTGCCGGTTTGCTACCCGGATGCTCGTCGTCGGCCGATCCGGCAAGTACTTCCGCGGCCCATGCCTCGTGCTCGCGCTCAGCCCACCAACGTGGCACCCAGCCGGTTCGCATCCCGCGCATGGCCGTGGTGTCGTTGAACGCGTAGAAGAGGTGGCCGACGACAAGCAGTCCGAACGCCAGCGCGAACCAGTCGTGCACAAACGTCGCACCGGTACGCCAGACCAACCGGGTCCAGTCGGGGAAGTACATGACGATGCCGGTGCCGAACAGCACGAGGATCGAGCCTGCGCTCAGTGCCGCATTGACCTTCTGCCCGGCGTTGAACTTGCCGACCCCGATCGCGTTCACCCGCCGAGTCTTCGACCGCAACCATTGCCAGTCTGCACGGGTGAACCGGTTGAGGCGGCTGAGGTCCGTCCGGTATGCGACGGACGCGAGTCCGGCGAGCAATGGGACCGGAAGCGCGAAACCGCAATAGACGTGCACGATTTCGACGATGTGACGGTTGCCGACGAGGACCGCAAGAGAACCGTTGTAGAGAATCGCAGCAGTCACGATGCAGACCGCGACGAGTACGCCCGTTGTCGCGTGGACCCAGCGTTCGGCCCGGCTGAACCGCTGGACCTCGACCATCGCGCCGTCCGCCTCGCTGTCGGTGAGATCAGGTCGGGTCATCGTCGCGTCCGTTCGATTCGCCGACCCACGCGTCGATCCAGTACCCACGTTCTTCCCAGTAGCCGGGCACCACTTCGCTGGTCAGTTCGATACCGTCGAGCCATTTCAGGCTCTTGTAGCCGTACATCGGCGCGACGTAGAGCCGAACCGGACCGCCGTGATCATGGGTGACGGGTCCGTCGATCATTTCGAGTGCGACGAGGACATCGTCGCGGCGGGCTTGTTCGAGGGTGAGGCTCTCGGTGTAGGTCCCGTCGAACGAGGTGAATCGAACCGCGGTTGCGGTGGTCCGCGGAGCGACTGCGTCGAGGATGTCGGCGAGTCGTACACCGCTCCAACGCACCTCGGGAACCCGCCAGCCGGTAACGCACTGAAAATCGCGCACCAGAGTGGTCTGCGGCATCGATCGCAGATCGTCGAGGGTGAAGCTACGAGGTTTGTCGACAAGCCCGGTCAAGGTGAGTTGGTAGTTGCTCGCGTCGCGTCGGGGCGCTCCGCGGGTGACCGAATAGAACCTGAACGTGTTTCCGACCGGGATCAAACCGACCAGTCCGGTCGGATCGTGATTGCCGAGCGGGCCGAGCACACGGGCGAGTCCGTTCTGAATCTCGTTGCCGCCGAGCACGCCGGCAACCCCGGCGGCCAGCAGACCGAGAACGACTCGACGCCCGACCGGCGAACCGCGGTCGGTCTGCGCGGGCGTCGCGGTGTCGGACTTCGCGGCTCCGGACTGCGCCGCTCCGAACTTCATGACACCACTGTCCACGCGTTCGCGCGCTACGCCAAGGAACGCAACATCCCAGGTACCAGCAGTCGGGTGTCGGGTACGAACGGCCACGCCGGGTCGGCGAGGTGCTCGCGTAGCTCGGCGTCGGTCCACCACCAGCCATCGACGATCTCGCTCGCTTGATGTTGGAACGGTCCGTCACTGACAATCTCGAACGCAAACATGTGGCAGCGCATCGGTTTACCCTGCCAGGTGCCGTCCCACGACAGATCTGTGAGCGGTCGAAGTGACGTCGTGACGATCCCGAGTTCCTCTTCGAGTTCGCGGATCGCAGCAGTTTCGATGGTTTCGCCGGGGTCGACGACGCCGCCGGCGAGGCAGTCGTGCATCCCTGGGAAAATCGACTTGGTGTCCGTCCGGCGGTGCACATAGATCCGCTCACCATCGCAGGACCGAACAAGCACCCCCGAGGTCGCGTGCCAGAGCCCGTCGGCGTAGACGACCGATCTCGGTGCCTCTCCGATCACGTTGCGTTCGCTGTCGTACACGGCGACTACTTCGTCCGCAGGTTTCGACGTCATGGTTGCCATCGTCGCACCGTTCGCTGCAGTCTTCGAAACGATTCTCAGGTAGCTCGCATGCCACAGCCACTCCACCGGTCCTTTGTCGTAGCGCATGAGCCAGACGTGCGCGAAGACCGTCACAACCGCCGCGACCACGACATACACGGCGAGCGTGAACGGTATTCGTGCAGTGCCGGACACCCGATCGGCTAGCCCGAATCCCCAGCCGTAGCAGATGATCGACGCAACGATGTTCTGCAGGACGTAGCTGCTCAACGCCGTCCGACCGACCTCGGACAGGCGTCTACCGACCACCCCCACGGTGCGGCGAACGTAGAACTCTGCAATGAGCCCGAGCAGGCCGAACGCCACGATCGCTGCGGTGCCGTAGCGGGCGGCGATGACGCCCGTATCGCCGCCGGCCACGCCGAGCGCCATGTCGATCGGCCACGCGATTGCACCTGCGAGCATCAGCCGAACGCGAATACGGTGGCCCTGTGGCCCGAGCACACCTGCCCGGTACAACCGCGCACCCGCAAGGAAGAGCGCGATCGACATAGCAAATACGAACACCGGCTCGAAGCGAAACAGCACGACGTTGTCGAGCCGGAAGACGACGAGATCCAGCCACGTGCCGTCGGCGTACGGATTGGGGTCGAGCGGCGCGGGCGCGGTCTCGGGCTCGGCGGCGAAGGCAAGCGCCAGGGTGATCAGCGTCAGCAGAGCGACATGGATCGCAGCCGTCGTCCACATCCAACGGCGTTGCGCGCGTTCGGATGTCGCGAGGACGAAGGCGACGACAAGACCTGTCACGGCGTAGCCGGTGAGGACGTCGAACTCGACGACAAGGACGAAGTGGACGATGCCGTCGATGAACAGCAGGAGTGCTCGCCACGGGTACGGACCTGGCCACGGCCTACCTCGACGCAGCGCGGATTGCTGTTGGATCGCGAGTCCGATGCCGAACATGATCGTCAGCAGACCGAGGAATTTGCCCTGCGCCAGTTGCTGCATGACCGTCTCCACCCACTGCCACCCACCGTCGAGCGGATCCGACCGACTGATGTAGCCGACCAAACCTTCGGGGTTGGTGAAGATCCAGATGTTGGTCGCGAGCGTTCCGAGGATCGCGATACCGCGCAGTACGTCGAGTGATCGGATTCGGTCCATACCGTCAGCCTGGTCGGCGGCGCCTGCACGCACATCGTCCGAAAGTACGAGCGGACGGACGATCCTCGGAGGAGGTCGCATAGGCTCGGACGCATGCAGCGAATCATCGGAATCGAGGTCGAGTACGGCATCTCGTCGCCTACCGAGGCCTCGGCGAATCCGATTCTCACGTCGACGCAGGCAGTACTGGCATACGCGGCGGCCGAGGGTGTGCCACGGGCCAAGCGAACGCGGTGGGACTACGAGGTGGAATCGCCGCTTCGGGATGCTCGTGGATTCGATCTCGGTCGGCTCAGCGGACCAGCCCCGGTGATCGATGCCGACGAAGTCGGTGCTGCCAACATGATCCTGACCAACGGTGCCCGCCTGTACGTCGATCACGCCCATCCCGAGTACTCCGCACCCGAGGTCACCGACGCGCTCGACGCCGTGATCTGGGACAAAGCGGGGGAGCGCGTGATGGAGGCCGCGGCGCGCTACGCGTCAAGCGTGCCGGGAACGCCACGCTTGCAGCTGTACAAGAACAACGTCGACGGCAAGGGCGCGTCGTACGGCACGCACGAGAACTATCTGATGAGCCGGAACACGCCGTTCAATTCGATCACCGTCGGGTTGTCGCCGTTCTTCGCGTCCCGGCAGGTGATCTGCGGTTCGGGCCGGGTCGGCATCGGGCAGTCCGGCGACGAAGCCGGCTTCCAGCTGTCACAGCGCTCCGACTACATCGAGGTCGAGGTCGGCCTGGAAACGACCCTCAAGCGCGGCATCATCAACACCCGCGACGAGCCGCACGCCGATGCGGACAAGTACCGCCGCCTGCACGTCATCATCGGCGACGCCAACCTTGCCGAGATGTCGACGTACCTGAAGGTCGGTACGACCGCTCTCGTGCTCGACCTCATCGAAGCGGGTGTCGACCTCACCGATCTGCAGCTGGCGCGTCCGGTGACGGCGGTCCACACGATCAGCCACGATCCGACGCTGCGGGCAGTCGTCGCGCTCGCCGACGGACGCGAACTGACCGGTCTTGCGCTGCAACGGATCTACCTCGAGCGGTGTTCGAAGTTCGTCGCATCGCACAGCCCCGACGATGCGAGGGCGAACGACATCCTCGAAAAGTGGGCCATGGTTCTCGACCTGCTCGAGCGCGACCCGATGGAGTGCGCGAACATCCTCGACTGGCCGGCCAAACTACGTCTGCTCGAGGGCATCCGAAATCGCGAAGGTCTCGGCTGGGCGGCCCCCAAGCTGCACCTCGTCGACCTGCAGTACTCCGACGTCCGGCTGGACAAGGGTCTCTACAACCGTCTCGTCGCACGAGGCTCGATGTTGCGTTTGACCACCGAGGCTCAGGTGCTCGAAGCGATGACGCGGCCGCCGCTCGATACGCGCGCCTACTTCCGTGGCGAATGCCTGCGCAGGTTCGGTGCCGATATCGCCGCAGCAAGCTGGGATTCGGTGATCTTCGATCTCGGCGGCGATTCGCTGGTCCGCATTCCGACCCTCGAACCGTTGCGTGGCAGCAAGGCGCACGTCGGCAAGTTGCTCGATTCGGTCAACACCGCCGCAGAGCTGGTCGATCAACTCACCACCTAGTCGACGCAACCTAGCGGTGAACCCGAGCTTTACCCCAACATGACGGTAGCGATCGGTAGGGTTAAGGTCCGAGAAGGTTCACGGGAGACACGCATTCGAATCCCGTTCGAATGCACTGCATACGAGGAGGTCGGCTGCTATGGCGCAGGAACAAACCAAGCGCACCGGTGGCGGCGACGAGGACGAAGGTCCAGCCGGTGACGGTGCCGAGGGCCAGGAACGTCGCGAGAAGCTTGCCGAGGAAACAGACGACCTGCTCGACGAGATCGACGACGTGCTCGAGGAGAACGCCGAAGACTTCGTTCGCGCCTATGTCCAGAAGGGCGGCCAGTGACCCCGGACAGAACTGGTTTTCCACCGGCGGAGGGGCCGCTCGCGCTGCATTTCGGATCGAACCTGTCGTCGTTCTCGGAGCACTTGCGTCTGCACGCGCCGGAACTGTTGCCGGGCAACCGATTCGAAGCACGGAGTGGTGACGTCATGGTTGGGGCCGACTTCGCGCCGCACGGCACGACGATCGTCGCTCTCACCTATGCCGGCGGTGTCCTGCTCGCGGGCGATCGGAGGGCGACCCAGGGCAACCTGATCGCCAACAAGGACATTCAGAAGCTGTACGTCACCGACGAGTACTCCGCGGCGGGCATTGCAGGCACTGCAGGCATTGCCATCGAGTTGGTCCGGCTGTTCGCGGTCGAACTCGAGCACTACGAGAAGATCGAAGGCATCTCGCTGACGTTCGACGGCAAGGCAAGCAAGCTGTCCGGCATGGTTCGCGGCAATCTGCCTGCCGCCATGCAGGGCCTTGCAGCGATCCCGCTGCTCGTCGGCTACGACACCGCAGCGGCGGACCCGGCGAAAGCCGGCCGCATCGTGTCCTACGACGTCGTCGGTGGACGTAGCGAAGAACGCTCCGGCTATCACGCTGTCGGGTCCGGCTCGCTGTTCGCGAAATCGGCGATCAAGAAGCTGTACCGCGATGGCCTCGACGAGGCCGAGGCGTTGCGCATCGCCATCGAGTCGCTCTACGACGCGGCCGACGACGATTCGGCCACAGGCGGACCCGATCTCGCTCGGCGTATCTACCCGTCGGCAGTGACCATCACCGTCGACGGTGCGGTCGAAGTACCGGCCACGCGTACGGAGGAGATTGCTCGCGCCGTCGTTGCCGACCGAACCGAACAGGGAGGTGCGCCGCGATGACGATGCCGTACTACGCATCTGCCGAGCAGATCATGCGCGACCGGTCCGAGTTGGCGCGCAAAGGAATCGGTCGCGGTCGAAGTGTCGTCGTGCTGACGTACGCAGACGGCGTGCTGTTCGTCGCCGAAAACCCGTCGACGGCGTTGCACAAGGTCAGCGAACTGTACGACCGTCTCGGTTTCGCTGCCGTCGGTAAGTACAACGAATTCGAGAATCTGCGCAAAGCGGGCATCGTGCACGCCGATACTCGCGGCTACGCCTACGACAGGCGTGACGTGACCGGCCGGACTCTTGCCAATGCATATGCGCAGACGCTCGGGACGATCTTCACCGATCAGCTGAAACCGTACGAGGTCGAGATCTGCGTCGCCGAGGTTGGGTATCCCGACGATCCGAAGCCGCCGCAGCTGTATCGGATCACCTACGACGGTTCCATCGGCGACGAACGCGAGTTCATCGTGATGGGTGGCACCACCGAACCCATCGCGACCGCGTTGAAGAGTTCGTACAGGCCTGGACTGTCGCTCGAGGCGGGTATCGCTGTCGCTGTCGCAGCACTGCAGGCCGGTGTGCCCGAAGGTGCCGACAAGGAGAAGAAGCCGATCGGCGTCGCTGCGCTGGAGGTTGCGGTGCTCGACCAAGCGCGCCCGCGTCGTGCGTTCCGTCGTATCACCGGGTCCGCGTTGGAGGCTCTGCTCGGCGGCGTTGCTGCACCCGACCCTGCCGCGCCGGAAAAAGCCGAGCCCGCGCCCGACAAGGCCGACACGACCGACGCAGGTCCTGCCGACCCGACCTAGGGCGTTCGATATACCCGGAGTGCCCCCGGCCGACTCGCGAAACGAAATGTGCGACCGGCCCGGGGCACTTCGCCGTCTGTGGCGAGTGCGACCTCGGCGCCGTCGATTTCGATATCGATTTTCGAAACGAACTGCTGGACATACACTTTCGAGTTGCCGAGGGTTCCAGCCAAAGCGTCGACAACAAGCCGCAGCCTGGAGAGCCGCGTGTCGGCACGAATGTAGCGGACGTCGAGGGCGCCCTTGTGCAGGTCGGGGCGAGACATGGGCACCTTGTCGACGGGGGAGTATCGGCCGTTCCCGACGAACAACATCCAGATCGCGTGTTCGGTGCCGTCGATGCGGGCGTAGAGGGGTTGTGCCGACGCGAGAACCCGGACCATTGCCACAGCCGCGGCGGGCCATTTGCCGAACCGCGGTGCCCATTTCTCGCGGAGCCGGACGGAGTCCGGGTAGCCGCCGAGGCTGGAGGTGTTGAGAAACAGTTCGGCGGTGTGACCGTCGACGTGGACCTCTGCGATATCGATCAGCACCGCGGAACCCGCCTCCAATGCTTCCGCTGCTTCCGTTGTCGCAGCTACGTCGGTGACTCCGACGTCGCGAGCGAAATGATTGAGGGTTCCGCCGGGGAACACCGCAAGCGGCAGGCCTCGCTCGATGGCGATGCCTGCCGCCGCGAGCACCGATCCGTCGCCGCCGACGATGCCGAGTGCTTCGGCGTCGGTGCTGTCGATCCCGGCGTGGATCTGCTCGATGATGTCTCGTTCGGTATCGAGCTCGACGAAAGTGGCGGCCGGCAAACGTTCTCGCAGCTCGGTTGTCAACGAGTCGTCGTCGGATCCGGCACCGGCGTTGAGCAGAACCACGAGTCCTCGCCCTTGCGGTAGCGCCGCGACCTCGACGCTCCCACCGATCGATGCCGGTTCCTCGATTCGGACTGCCCACCACCGTCGCGTCGCGAGGGCGACGCCAACCCCGAGCGCCGCGCCGACGACGACGTCGGAAGGCCAGTGGACCCCGATGTGCACCCGCGAATAGGCGACAGCTGCTGCAACGGGGGCCACGACCAAGCCTGCTTTGGGAGATTCGATGGCGACCGCGGTAGCGAATGCGGCGGCCGTCGCGGCGTGCCCCGACGGAAACGACGAGGACTCGGGTCGGCGGACGAGACCGCGCACGAACGGGACCGAGTCCGGCGGTGGGCGGCGGCGCGGAAAGACCGGTTTGGCAACACCGTTCGCGAGCGCGCTCGCGCCAGCGACCGCGAGGGCTCCGCGAACGGCCGCTCGTCTGTTCGTGCCGCCTGTTGCAGCGAGCCCTGCTGCAACGCCCATCCACAACACACTGTGGTTGGCGAGTTTGCTTGCGATGAGCAGTGATCGGTCGACACCGGTCGGCCGAATATGTGCACTTCGGGCCAAAAGTCGGCGATCGAGGGAGTCGAGCAGGGTCGACGCGGAGTGCTTCACTCGCCCCAGCCTAGGCATAGCTCGGTGTGGGCGTCGGCGCCGGTTCCGCTGGTTGTTCCGGGTAGAGAGGGTGTCGTGGTTGTACTGTCGAACTGTGCAGCGACGAATCATGGGCATCGAGACCGAGTTCGGGGTCACGTGCACCTTTCACGGCCATCGCCGGCTGAGTCCGGACGAGGTTGCCCGGTACCTGTTCCGGCGTGTCGTCTCGTGGGGACGCAGTTCCAATGTGTTCCTACGCAATGGCGCTCGGCTGTATCTCGACGTCGGCAGTCACCCCGAATACGCGACCGCGGAATGCGACAGTCTCGTCCAACTGGTGACCCACGACCGTGCGGGCGAGCGCGTCCTCGAAGAGCTGCTCATCGATGCCGAGCAACGCCTCGCCGAAGAAGGTATCGGCGGCGACATCTACCTGTTCAAGAACAACACCGATTCGGCAGGCAACTCCTACGGCTGCCACGAGAACTTCCTCGTTGTCCGCGCGGGAGAGTTCTCGCGCATCTCCGACGTGCTGCTGCCGTTCCTCGTAACCCGTCAGCTGATCTGCGGTGCAGGCAAGGTGCTGCAGACTCCGAAGGCAGCGACGTTCTGCCTGTCACAGCGCGCCGAACACATCTGGGAAGGCGTTTCCTCCGCCACCACCCGATCCCGGCCCATCATCAACACACGCGACGAACCACACGCCGACGCGGAAAAGTATCGCCGCCTGCACGTCATCGTCGGCGACTCGAACATGTCCGAGACGACGACGATGCTCAAGGTCGGAACCGCAGCGCTGGTGCTCGAGATGATCGAGGCAGGCGTGTCCTTCCGAGACTTCGCTCTCGACAACCCGATTCGCGCGATCCGCGAGGTCAGCCACGACCTGACAGGTCGGCGACCGGTACGTCTCGCGGGCGGCCGTCAGGCAAGTGCGCTCGATATTCAGCGCGAGTACTTCGCCCGCGCGGTCGAGCACGTCCGTACGCGCGACGCCGACCCGCAGATCGACCAGGTCATGGACCTGTGGGAGCGGACCCTCGACGCCGTCGAGGCGCAGGATTTTGCGAAGGTCGATACCGAAGTCGACTGGGTGATCAAGCGAAAGCTGTTCCAGCGTTACCAGGATCGCTACAGCATGGAGTTGTCCGATCCCAAGATTGCGCAGCTCGACCTCGCCTATCACGACATCAAGCGCGGCCGCGGCGTCTTCGACCTCCTGCAGCGTAAAGGTCTGGCGAAGCGGGTCACCGAAGACGATCAGGTCGACGACGCGGTCAACACACCGCCACAGACGACACGCGCGAAGCTGCGTGGTGATTTCATCACCGCCGCTCAGGAGGCCGGTCGCGACTTCACCGTCGACTGGGTGCACCTCAAGCTCAACGACCAAGCGCAGCGCACCGTGCTGTGCAAAGACCCGTTCCGATCGGTCGACGAGCGGGTCGAGCGGCTCATCGCGAGTATGTAGGCCCGAGGACGCTAGCCTGTCGTGGTGGCGATTTCCAAGGTCGAGCGGTTGATGAATCTTGTCATCGCGCTGCTCTCGACCAGGCAGTACCTAACAGCGGAACGAATCAGGGACAGCGTTGCCGGATACGACGATTCGGCAAGTTACGAAGCGTTCAGTCGCATGTTCGAGCGCGACAAGAACGAACTTCGCGATCTCGGAGTGCCCCTCGAAACGGGTGCCTCGTCGCGGTTCTCGACTGTCGAGGGGTATCGCATCAGCCGCGCCGCCTACGAACTGCCCGAGATCGACCTCACCAGTGAGGAGGCGACAGCGGTCGCCGTCGCGGTGCAGCTGTGGGAATCACCCGAGTTGGCGGCAGCAGCGCAGAGCGCGATGCTCAAACTCCGAGCAGCGGGTGTGCAGGTCGATCAAGACTCCGCTGCCGCGGCCGTCACGCCCGTCCCAGCGCGCACCCGTGGTTCCGAACCTGCCCTCGGCAAACTGCTCGCCGCGATCGATTCGGGTCGTGCCGTGCGCTTCGAGCACCGCAGCGCCGCGAACGAACCCTTTCGCAGGCGCAATGTCGAACCGTGGGGTGTCGTCACCCACAGCGGGCGGTGGTACCTCGTCGGACATGATCTGGATCGTGACGCCGTGCGTACGTTCCGGCTCTCCAGGATCGGCGACGACGTTGCCGCGTACGGACCCGTCGACGCGGTGAACAAACCCGACAACGTCGATCTGCGTGACATCGTCGATCGCGTCACCGGCATCGCCGGAGTAGCGGGCACGGCGACGGTATGGGTAGCAGACGGTCGTGCGCACGAACTTCGACGCCTCGGCCGGGAAATCGAAGAACGCCGGATCGGTGCACGATCGGGAAGTGTTCTCGAAATTCCGGTGCGGACGTGGGACTGGGTCGCGCGGCTGATCACCGGCCACGGTGCCGACGCACTGGTGATCGCCCCCACCGAACTACGCGACGACGTCGTCGAGCGGCTGCGTGCGGTTGCCGGCGTCACGCACACGGAGGCTCGCCGATGAGCGCCCGTTTGTCGGTGCGGCTTGCTCGGCTGCTCAACATGGTTCCGTACTTCATCGCCAATCCCGGAATCAGCGCGGCGGAAGCGGCCGTCGAGCTCGGTGTGACAACCAAACAGTTGATGGACGATCTGAATCAACTGTGGATGTGCGGTCTGCCCGGCTACGGCCCCGGCGACCTGATCGACCTCTCGTTCTCCGAGGAAAGTATCGAGGTCACCTTCTCGGCCGGAATCGATCGACCGTTGCGACTCACGTCGACGGAGGCAACCGCGTTGCTCGTGGCGTTGAGGTCGATCGTGGAGATGCCAGGAATGGTCGACCCGACCGCTGCCCAGGGTGCGATGGCAAAGATCGAGTCGGCCGCCGGAGCCGCAGCGGTTGCCCGGCACAGCGACGATGCCGACAGCGACCAGGAGTCGACGAGCGAGGAGCGTGGCGTCCGACTGCCCGAACATCCAGCTGTAGCCACCGTGCGTTCCGCGCTCAACCACGGCCATGCGCTGCGGCTGGTGTACTACTCGGCCAGCCGTGATGCGATCTCCGAGCGTGTCGTCGATCCGATTCGTATCGTGCTGGTCGACAATCACAGCTATCTGCAGGCGTGGTGCCGACATGCTGAGGGGGTCAGGCTGTTTCGCTTCGACAGGATCGACGAGGCGAACGAACTCGACGAGCAGGCCCGCCCGCCCGCAGCCGCCATGGCAGAACAGTCCGCGCTCGAATTGTTCAGCGACGACCCGGCGCTTCCTCTGGCACGGTTGCAGATCGCGAGCGATTCGGTGTGGGTGCTCGACCACTATCCGATGAATCAGCTTGCACTCAACGACGACGGGAGCATCGAGGCGACGATGAGATTTGCCACGCTCGATTGGATGGCCCGAATGGTTCTCGGATTCGGTTCCGGAATCACGGTCCTCGATCCACCCGCACTCGTCGCGTCGCTGCGCGAACGGGCAGGCGCCGCACTCGCCGCTTACGTTGACCTCGAGGCGCTCTGATGGCAAACGATTTCGAGATCTGCGTTTTCGGTGCAGGCAATATCGGCTGTTACGTCGGGGGCAGGCTCGCTGGTGCGCGCGCGAAGGTCTCTCTTGTCGGTCGTCCGGCGATAGTCGAAGAAGTCGCGACCCATGGGCTGCATCTGACCGACCTGCACGGCGCCGATATCGAGGTCCGCCCTGCTCAACTTCGGTTCGACACTGCACCGAACCGCGCCTCGCGCGCCGATCTGATTCTCGTCACCGTAAAGGCCGGATCGACGGACGAAGCAGGTCGGTCACTCGCGCCGCTGGTCAGGCCGGGCACTGTGGTGATCTCGCTGCAGAACGGCGTCCGCAACGCCGACGTGCTGCGCGAACATCTGCCCGAGTGCATCGTCCTGTCCTCGATGGTGATGTACAACGTTTCCCACCGTGGTGAAGGCCGATTCCACCAGGGCACGGAAGGCGAAATCATTGTCAGCGACCATCCGGCGCTCGATCGGTTCGCGTCGACCTTCCGCAATGCCGGTTTGCCGCTGCTAAGGGAGGCCGACCTCACCCGCGTCATGTGGGCGAAACTGCTGCTCAACCTGAACAATCCGATCAACGCACTGTCCGGAGTGCCGCTGAAAGAGGAACTGTCACAACGGAAGTACCGCAAGTGCATCGGTATGGCACAGCTGGAGGCGCTTGCGATCCTCAAGGCGGCAGGCATCCGACCGGCTCGGCTGACCTCGGTACCGCCTGCCCTCATGGCTCGGCTGCTCGGAGTGTCGAACTTCCTTTTCAAGGGCGTGGCGCAATCCGTACTGGAAATAGACCCTTTGGCGCGGACTTCGATGCTCGACGACCTCGAACTCGGACGGAAGTCGGAAATCGACTACATCTGCGGCGAGGTCGTCCGGCTCGGCGAGCAGGTGGGCAGAACCGCGCCGGTGAACGCGCGGTTGACCGAGTTGATCAAAGTCGCCGAAAACGGTGGCAGACGGCACTGGTCGGGCGCCGAATTGTTGAAGACGTTGAAGGCGTCGGGGAAGTCGGCGCCGGTCCGATGACGCAGGTGTCCACCTGAACGGGCGGCAAACTCCCAGGTTCGGTCACCGCTGGGTCCTCGTCGGTCCGGTAGCATCGATTCCACACGACTTTCGGAGGTAGACATGACCGGCGGCCTTTCCGCGTGGCACTGGGTGATCGTTGCGATTGTGGTCGTGATCCTGTTCGGCTCGAAGCGGCTGCCCGACGCCGCGCGTGGTCTTGGTAGGTCGCTGCGGATCTTCAAGAGCGAAGTCAAGGAAATGCAGAGCGAGAGCAAGGATCAGTCCGCGCAGGCAGATCCCACCCCTGCTCCAGCACCGACCGAGCTTCCCCCTGTCGCACCGCCGCAGCAGTACACAGCGTCGGAGCGTTCGGATCCCAGATCGGCTTAGTCCGCCCGATACCGCAACAGTCGGGGTGAGTTGGCTGCCCCGTGCTGAGCGCTGAGCAGGAGACAGGCGAACTTGCGCATCCCGTTCGACCCGAGACGCAGTAAACGTAGAACCAATCCCGACGGCACGATGTCGCTGGTCGATCACCTCTACGAACTGCGCACCCGACTGCTTGTATCCATCGCAGCGGTCATCCTCACCAGCATCTTCGGCTTCTACTGGTACTCGCATTCGATTATCGGGCTGGAAAGTCTCGGTGAGCTGCTTCGCGGTCCGTACTGTTCGCTGCCGTCGGAGTCGCGCGCGGATCTGAGCGTCGACGGCGCCTGCCGACTTCTTGCGACGGGACCGTTCGAGCAGTTCATGCTGCGGTTCAAGGTCGGTCTGACCGCTGGAATCGTGCTTGCGTGCCCGATCTGGCTGTATCAGATCTGGGCGTTCATCACCCCGGGTCTCTACGCGAAAGAACGACGCTACGCGGTGTCGTTCGTGACCTGCGGAGCCGTGCTCTTCGTTGCAGGCGCTGTTCTCGCCTACGTCGTCGTCTCGCAGGCTTTGGGTTTCCTGTTGACGATCGGCGACAACGTCCAGGTGACGGCGCTCAGTGGCGACCAGTACTTCGGCTTCATCATCAATCTGCTGATCATCTTCGGCGTCAGCTTCGAGATACCGTTGCTGATCGTCGGGCTGAACTTCGTCGGCGTGCTGCCCTACACACGTCTCAAGGCCTGGCGACGCGGTTTGATCTTCACGATGTTCCTCTTCGCCGCGTTCGCGACGCCTGGCCAGGATCCGTTCTCGATGCTGGCTCTCGCATTCGCGTTGACGCTGCTGCTCGAGGTCGCCATTCAGATCGGCCGCATCCACGACAGGCGTAAAGCCCGTCGCGACGGCGCCGCGAACTGGCGCGACCTCGACGACGACGAGGCGTCTCCGCTGCCGAGTCCCGACCCCGTCGCCGATGCCGAACCCCGCTCGGATTATTCGGACACCATCTGAGGTGAGCATCGATACCCGCGGACCCCAACTAGAGGCTTTTGCGGCCGAGCTGAGTTTTCCACTCGACCCGTTCCAGGTGCAGTCCTGCGTAGCGCTCGAAAACGGCCACGGCGTGCTCGTGTGCGCGCCGACGGGTGCGGGTAAAACCGTGGTCGGTGAATTCGCGGTGCATCTCGCACTCGCGGCAGGAACCAAGTGCTTCTACACGACACCGATCAAGGCGTTGAGTAACCAGAAGTTCGCGGACCTGACCGCGCGCTACGGGCGTGGGTCGGTCGGGCTGCTGACCGGCGACCAGAGCATCAACCCGGATGCGCCTGTAGTCGTGATGACGACCGAAGTGCTGCGCAACATGCTCTACGCGTCGTCGACAGCGCTGCGCGGTCTCGCGTTCGTTGTCATGGACGAGGTCCACTTCCTTGCCGATCGGTTCCGTGGCGCCGTGTGGGAAGAGGTCATTCTGCACCTGCCGGAAGACGTTCGCCTGGTCAGCTTGTCTGCGACGGTCAGCAACGCCGAGGAGTTCGGCGCCTGGATGGAGACCGTGCGAGGGAACACGACGATCGTCGTCGACGAGACCCGCCCGATCCCGCTGTGGCAGCACATCCTCGTCGGCAAGCGGATGTTCGATCTGTTCGACACCAAAGCCCAGGCTGGGCGCCCGAATGCCGGGGTTGTCGTCGATCAGGAACTCGTCCGCCATCTCAAGCAGAAGCGGGCACTCGAACGCAGCGGGTCCTGGGAGCAGTCGGGTCGTTCCGGTGGCCGCGGCCGCTCGAATCCGCGGCAGAACTTCAGACCGGTCTCACGTCCCGACGTGATCGCCAAGCTGGACGACGAAGGTTTGCTGCCCGCGATCACCTTCATCTTCAGTAGAGCCGGGTGCGACGCCGCGTTGAACCAGTGTCTGCGGTCCCGGCTGGAGCTGACGACGCCGGAACAGGTCGAGGAGATCTCGTCCGTGATTGCCAAGCACACGGCGGAACTGCCGAAAGCCGATCTGGATGTGCTCGGCTACTGGGAGTGGCGCGACGCCCTCGAACGTGGCCTCGCGGCCCATCACGCTGGTATGTTGCCCGCTTTCCGGCACACGGTCGAAGAGTTGTTCGTCAAGGGTTTGGTCCGCGCCGTTTTCGCGACGGAGACCCTCGCGCTCGGCATCAACATGCCCGCCAGAACCGTCGTCCTCGAGCGACTGGTCAAATACAACGGCGAAACCCACGCCGATCTGACGCCTGGCGAATACACCCAGCTCACCGGTCGTGCGGGCCGACGCGGCATCGACGTCGAAGGGCATGCGGTCGTCCTCTGGCATCCCGACCTCGACGCAACCGAAGTTGCGGGTCTCGCATCGACACGGACCTATCCGCTGCGGAGTTCGTTCCGCCCCGGCTACAACATGACGATCAACCTGATCGACCGAATGGGTGCCGACGATTCACGTGCGCTGCTCGAGCGGTCTTTCGCGCAGTTCCAGGCCGACAAGTCCGTGGTCGGCGCGGTGCGTGGAATCGATCGAAACGTCCGCGATCTCGAGCAACTCCGCGAAGAACTCGGCGGTGACGGCAGCGAATATCTGGAGTACGCGCAACTGCGAGAACGTATTCGCGCGCGGGAACGACTGTTGGCGCAGCAGGGCAGAACCGACACTCGGGGTGCGGCGGTCGCCGCGCTGACGGTGTTGCGACGTGGCGACGTGATCGCGATACCCGCTGGGCGTCGTTCGGGTCTGGCCGTCGTCCTCGAGGCCGACGGCGATACCGGTGACCCACGTCCCCTCGTGCTCACCGAGGACAAATGGGCGGGCCGGATCTCGGCGGCCGCCTTCCCCTCGCCCGCTGAAGCACTCGGCAGGATGCGCCTGCCCAAACATGTGGATCACCGGACCGCGCGTGCGCGGAAGGACCTGGCGTCGGCGCTTCGCAGTACCGGCATCACCGCGCCGAGCGGTCGTCGGCGTAAGCACAGTTCGCCAGCCGCGGACGACAGGGAGCTTGCGACGTTGCGCCGCGCGCTGCGTTCGCACCCCTGCCATACCTGGCCCAATCGCGATCAGCTCGCCCGCGTGGGGGAGCGCTACAGTCGACTTGCGCGCGAGACCGAGTCGATGCGTCAAAAGGTCTCTGCGACAACGAATTCGCTTGCTCGGACTTTCGATCGGATTCTCGCCCTCCTCGGCGAGCGGGGCTACATCGCGGCCGGTGCGGTGACCGAAGACGGGCGACGGCTCGGCCGAATCTATTCGGAGAGCGACCTTTTGGTGTCCGAATGTCTGCGGCAGGGACTGTGGGCCGGGCTCGCCCCCGAAGAACTCGCGGCGGTCGCGTCGAGCGTGGTCTTCGAGTCGAGGCAAGAAGGCGGCTACCCGATGGTGACGGGTCCGACCACTGCTGTCCGCCATGCGCTCACCGGGACACTTCGGGTGTGGGGCGAGCTGCGCTCGGACGAAGTCCGCCACAAACTGCCGCTCACCCGAGACCCCGATCTCGGTTTCGTCGCGGCAATCTACAATTGGGCACGCGGTGAGCCACTGGTCGACGCCTTGATCGCCGCCGGTGACAGAGGTAAGGCGTTGTCTGCAGGCGATTTCGTACGGTGGTGCAGGCAGGTGATCGATTTGCTCGATCAGCTGCACAACACGGCCGAGGATCCACAGATACGTGGAGCTGCGGCCAAGGCAGTACGGGCAATTCGCCGTGGTGTCGTGGCCGTGGACGCCGCGTAGCGGCGTCGATTGTGATTTGATTCCCTTCGCTATCCGACTCCGGTGCCGGGTGGGGAGCTACCGTGTTTACGACAGTGCGATGCGAGTGGAGGCGAAGAGATGAGCGGACCATATGGGCCTGGCGGTCCGGACGAACGATGGGGTCCCGGCGGCGAACAGCAGCCGAGCACTCCCGAAGGTGAAGGCGGTCCCGCCGACGCCACACGAGTCTTCAATACCCCGTCCGGTGGCCAGCAGAATCCGGGTCAAGGGTGGGGCAGCCAGCAGGGCCAGCCTCAGCAGCCAGGTCAGCAGTGGCCCGGTCAGCAACAGCCGCCGGCGCAGCAGCCCGGTCAGCCCGCATGGGGCGCGGCGCCGACCCAGCAGGCGCCCACCGGTGGTCAGTGGGGACAGCAGGGTGCCGACGCAGGCCAGCCCCAGTGGGGTCAGGGCGGGGGACAGCAGGGTGGGGCCCAGTGGGGCCAGGGAGCTCAGCAGCCCGGGCAACCGCAGTGGGGTGCACCAGCGCAGCCTGCGGGTAATCAATGGGGTGGCCAGCAGCCAGGGCAGCCGGCATGGGGTGGCCAGCAGCAGCCTGCAGGCAACCAGTGGGGAACTCCCGGCGCACCCGCGACGTCAGGCACGAAGTCGAAGACGCCGTTGTTCATCGGTCTCGGCATCCTGGCGGTCGTCGTCATCGGCGCAATCGTTGCTGCAGTGCTGCTGCTCGGATCTTCCTCGCTCGATCAGAATGCCGCACAAGAAGGCGTCAAGAAGATTCTGACCGAGAACTACGGTGCCGAGAACGTCGAGAACGTTTCCTGCCCAGCGGATCAGAAGGTCGAGAAGGACGCGACCTTCGAATGCGACGTGAGTGTCGACGGCGAAGACAAGAAGGTCACCGTGACGTTCACCAACGACGACGGTGAGTACGAGGTCGGCCGACCGAAGTAGGCAGCCAACCTGCACCGGACACAGGAGCCGCCGACACGAACGTGTCGGCGGCTTTGTGTTTGCTAGCGGTTTCGCATCGCGGCGACGAGTCGGGCTACCGAGCTTTCCGCGCCGTAGCGAACGGCGAGTTCGTCCAATTTCGCCGGATCGGCCGGTTCGCGCGGCAGCAGATCCGGACCGGAGGCAACGATCTCGGCGTCTCTGGCAACGCGAACGACCATGGTCGCCGCGTCGAGGTAGTCGGTAGCGGCGGCGAGTTTCGCCCTGACGCCGCGGGCGATGTCGGAGTCGGGATCGTCGATGGCGGCACGCAGCTTGGCGATCGTGCCGAACCGCAGCATCAGGGTCGAGGCCGTTTTCTCGCCGATGCCTGCGACGCCGGGCAGGCCGTCGGAACTGTCACCGCGCAAGGTCGCGAGATCGGCGTAGGCGTCGCCTGCATTCTCGACGGGTACGCCGTACTTCGCGGCAACCTCGGCGGGACCGAACAGTTCGGCCTTCGCGAGTCCGCGGCCGATGTAGAGCACCCTGACGGAGTTCGGTTCGTCGCTCGCGAGTTGCAGCAGGTCGCGGTCGCCGCTGACGACGACGACGTCGTCCGTCTTCTCCTGTGTCGCAAGCGTTCCCAGCACGTCGTCGGCTTCGAATCCGACTGCGCCCGCGGTCGCGATGCCTGCGGCTTCGAGCACTTCGTGAATCATCGCTACCTGTGGGCCTAGCAGGTCCGGCACTTCCTCGGTGTTGGTCGCGGCGCCGTCGGGTGCGAGTCGGTGCGTCTTGTAGGTCGGTATGGCGTCGACACGGAACTGGGGACGCCAGTCGAAGTCGAGACACACGACCAGCCGCGTCGGAGCCTGTCGGGTGATCAACTGCGCGACCATGTCGGTGAAGCCGCGCAGTGCGTTCACCGGTCGACCGTCGGGTCCGACAATCGAGTCCGGGACGCCGTGAAACGCCCGAAACCACATGCTCGCGCCATCCAGCAACATCAGTCGTCCACTCATGACCGCCATCCTGCCAACCGAGTCGAGGTGATGGCGCGGCGCCTGGTGACTAATGTTGTGGCCATGACGAATTCCGCACGTTTTCCGAGTGCCGTCTACGCCACGCGACTAGCCCGCGCCGCTGAGCTGAGCGCCGCAGCCGGTCTCGACGGTCTGCTGATCACCCCCGGCCCCGACCTGCAGTACCTGCTCGGTTCGCGGGCGGAGTCGTTCGAGCGGCTGACCTGTCTCGTCATACCTGCGGACGGGTCCGGCGCGCGGATCGTCGTGCCGAAAATGGAACTGGCCGCACTCGGCGGCTCGGCCACCGCCGACCTCGGTCTCGAGGTACTCGACTGGGTGGACGGTGACGACCCGTATCTGCTCGCAGGTTCGGTGTTGCCACCCAAGCCTGCGACCGCGGTCACCGACGCGATGCCCGCGTTGCATCTGCTCCCGCTCGCCTCGAATTTCGGAACGACTCCGGTACTGGCCACCGCGGTGTTGCGGCAACTGCGAATGATCAAGGACGCCGACGAGATCGAGGCGTTGCGCCGAGCGGGCGCCGCCATCGATCGGGTGCACGCGCGGATGGCGGAGTGGATCGTCGCGGGGCGGACCGAGGCCGAGGTAGCGGCGGACATCGAAGCTGCGATCGTGGCCGAAGGCCATACCGAAGCGGAGTTCGTCATCGTCGGATCCGGACCGAACGGCGCAGATCCGCACCACGAGGTATCCGATCGTCGCATCGAGGCAGGTGACGTGGTTGTGGTCGACATCGGCGGTCCGGTCGAACCCGGCTACAACTCCGATTCGACCCGGACCTACTCGGTCGGCGATCCGGGCGATGACGCCTCGACACGAATTGCGGTTCTGGCGCAGGCGCAGGCAGCCGCAGTCGCCGCGGTCCGTCCCGGAGTTACTGCCGAGGCCGTGGACGCCGCTGCACGCAACGTCCTCGCCGAGGCAGGATTGGCGGACGCCTTCATCCACCGCACCGGCCACGGCATCGGGCTCTCGGTCCACGAGGATCCGTACATCGTTGCCGGCAACACCCTCGTCCTCGAACCGGGCATGGCGTTCAGCATCGAGCCGGGCATCTACTTCAAGGGCCAGTGGGGGGCGCGGATCGAAGACATCGTCGTCGTCACGGCCGACGGATGCGAATCGATGAACAATCAGCCGCATGGCCTGACCAGCGTCGACTAGGCTCACCGCAGCTTTGTTCAGCTATCTGGGAGGTCCGATGTCCGCTGCTGGGTCGATCGACACCGCTGTGTCGAGCGAGGCACTGTTACCTCAACTGGTCGAGCACCTTCGGCAGAATCGAACCATCCTTCGTGAAGAGTGGGCTCGACGCATCACCGCGGCCGAGTTGTTGACCGCCATGACGCCGGAGGAACTCTTCTCCGAAGCGACGTCGGTGTACGACAACTACGTCGAGGTGCTCGAGACCGGCAGCGTCGAGGCGCTGCAGGCGTATGCGCGCGACCTTTCCGAACGCATCATCCCTCGCGGCGTCGAGACCGACGAGGTTCTCGGCATCGTGCTGCTGCTGCGTGACGTGCTCGCCCGCTCCCTGTTCGAGAAGTACCAATCGGACTTCACACTGCTCAATCGGGTGCTCGATGCGTACGAGCCTGCTGCGAACCGCATCGCCAACACGGTCGGCGTCAGCTTCGTTCAGGAACGCGAACGCATCATCCGGCAGCAGCAGGAGGCTATTCGCGAACTGTCGACACCGGTGCTGCAGGTGCGCGAGCAGTTGCTGATTCTCCCGATCATCGGTGTGCTGGACGGTCAGCGAGCGCGGCAGCTCACGGAGCAGTTGTTGCGTGCGATCCGTGCCAACCGCGCGAAGGTCGTCGTCATCGACATCACCGGTGTACCGACGATCGACGTCACGGTCGCCAATCACCTCGTGCAGACCGTCGATGCGTCGGGTCTGATGGGCGCCAACGTCATCATCACGGGGTTGTCGTCGGAGATCGCGCTGACGCTGGTCACCATCGGTCTCGACCTGTCGAAGATGAATGCTGTCGGCGACCTGCAGGGTGGCATCGAAGAGGCCGAGCGGTTGCTCGGATACGAAGTGAGTCGTGCCGGAGATTCCGTGCGCGATGTGCCTTAGCCGTTAGGCGCGTTCGGTAATGCCGGTACCGATTCTCAAGCAGGGCACCTACCTGATCGCGACCGTTCAGGCGGCTCTGAGCGACGCCGATGCGGAGCGGTTGCAGGACGATCTGATGGAACGGGTCAGTCGTTTCAGGTCGCAGGGCATCATCGTCGACGTGACCGCGATCGACGTGATGGATTCGTTCGCTGCGCGAGCGTTGCGAACTATTGCGCACATGACTCGGCTGCGCGGCGCCGACACCGTCATCGTCGGTCTGCAGCCGGAGGTCGCGTTCGCGATGGTCCAGCTCGGCCTGACGTTCGACGATATGCAGACGTCGCTGGATCTGGAGGAGGGTCTCGCGCTGCTGGACAATCAGCTCGCGAGCCGTCGCAGTACGAGGGGACACCACGGTGGCAGCTGACCGCGTCGTAGCGGTCGACACTCCCGACGACATCGTCACCGCTCGTCAGGCAGGCCACGATCTGGCGACCGGACTCGGGTTCTCGTTGACCGACGTGACAATGATCGCCACGGCCATTTCCGAGGTCGCGCGAAACATCACGAGCTATGCCGGCCGTGGCGAGATTCGGCTGACGATCTCCAGTCGCGAGAATCGCACCGCCCTGATCATCGAGGCCGCAGACAACGGTCCTGGAATCGCCGATATAGCAAGGGCTTTGGAGGACGGATACTCGACCGGCCGTGGACTCGGTCTCGGCTTACCCGGTGCGCGTCGCCTGATGGACCGTCTCGAGGTGCATTCGACGTTGGGTCATGGCACCGTGATCGAGATGTGGAAGTGGGCGCCGCGTGACACGGGAATCTGAGGTCGCGCACACGGTCCGTTCGAGCGGAAAGGTCGGTCCCGTCGAGTGGGCGATGGCCGGCCGGGCGCTGCCAGGTGAAGCTGCGTTCGGCGATCGCGGGGTCGTCCTCGATGCAGGTGACGGTAGCGCGGTGTTCGGTGTGATCGATGGTCTCGGCCATGGAGAGGCCGCGGCGCTTGCCGCAGACATCGCAGCGTCGGTACTGACCGAGAATTCGGCCGAGCCACTCGACGTGCTCATGTTGCTCAGCCACCGTGCTCTCACCGCAACGCGAGGAGCCGCAATCTCTTTGGCGTCGATCAACTTTGCCGACTCCCGAGTGGACTGGCTCGGTGTCGGAAACGTGGCCGCTGTTGTGATCGGTGTTGCGCCCGGCGGGCTCGAGGTTCGCGCGACGGCGCCGCTGATCGGGGGAATAGTCGGCTACCGGCTCCCGACCGTGCAGTCCTACGCTGTCACCATGCGCCCAGGTGACCTTCTGGTGCTGGCAAGTGACGGAATCGTCGGCGACTTCGTTGCGAGCGTCGACCTTTCGCACCGAGCCGACGAGATCGTCGCCGCTATCGTCGACAGCCACGCCAGGGCCTCCGACGATGCCTTCGTTCTCGCCGCGCGCCATCGCGGGACAGTGTCGTGAGCGCGGTCGATGTCTTCAGAGGTGAGTATCGGTCCGCGCTGATCGAGCATCTGCGCCTACGGACCGAGGCAAGTCTCGTTGTGGGGCACGAACTCGGTAGGCATGCACTCGTCGACGATGTCAGCCTGCTCGATGTCACCGAGAACCATTTTCGGATCGTGAGCGAGTTGGAGCAGGCGCCGACGAAGCCGCCGACCGATCTTGCCGAAGTTGCCCTCCGTTTTCTGTTGCAGACGTTGACCGCACTCGATGTTGCAACGCGTGGCTTTCTCGAAGGCACCCGACGGTTCGAGCAGCAGCGCGCCCGCGCGAACAAGCTCGCCGACCGGGACGAGTTTCGCCGTGCAGTGATCGATTCGCTGCAAGACGGCTTTTTCGTCACCGACGAGGCGGGCAGCATCGTCGAGGTCAACTCGGCGTTCGCTGCGATGACCGGGTACGACTCCGACCACCTGCCGTACCCGTGGCCGTATCCGTGGCTCTCGCGCAGCGCGGGATCGGACGGCGACTTCGAGTCGAACTTCACCATCGATGCCCTTCGCAACGGCACCAGGCTGTCGGTGCCGATCACACACAGCGACGGACGCAAGGTGTGGTTGGCCATCACGACCAGCCCACTCGAGGGCGTCGACGGTGCCGGATCGATCTTCGTCGGGACGATCCGCGATATCACCGTCGAACGGCATGCCGCTGATCGAGAGCAGGCTGCGATCCGGCTCGCGACGGCGATCGCCCCCGCGACCAGTGTTGCCGATGTGCTGACGATCGGAATTCGCGAATGTCGTGACGGTGTGGGTGCGCGGCGTGGCCTCGCTGTCGTGTGGACCGATCGGTTTTCCGATCCTGCCGTCTACTCGGCGACGGGGGAGAGCGTGAATTGGTCCGATCTCGATGCCGCCGAGCGCGACATTCTGGAACGTGCGCGCCTGCAACCTGCGCTCACAGCGGTTTCGGTACCAGATGCGGATCTGCCCGACACCGCACACAGCATCTCGGCGGCGATCAGCGGCGCGGCCGACGCGGCCTTGTGGTTGGAATATGTTGCACCGCAACGGTCCACGGCGATCGATCGAGCCTTGGTGACGATGATGGCCGGCCACCTGAGCCTGGCATTGCAGCGCGCGCGCTCCTACGACATCGCCCGCGAAACGTCGTTGACGCTGCAACGCGCGATGTTGGGCCCGATCGCGCTGCCACCCGGTTTCGCGGTTCGCTACGAGCCTGCGACGCCACCGCTGGAGATCGGCGGCGACTGGTACGACGTCGTTGTGCTCCCTGGCGAGCGGTTCGGTGTCATCGTCGGTGACTGTGTCGGTCGAGGTCTGGCCGCGGCGGCTGTGATGGGTCAACTGCGCAGCGCGGCGAACGCGTTGATGCTGCGAGGTGCCGGACCCGGGCAACTGCTCGACGAACTCGACGATGTCGCCGGTCGCATCCCCGGCGCGGAGTGCACGACCGTATGCGCAGGAATCATCGATCCGATCCGCGGTTCGTTCACCTACAGCAGTGCCGGACACATGCCTGCACTGCTCGCCGCTCCGGACGTATCGGGTGAGCGACTCGAGGGCGGACGAGCACTGCCGCTCGCAAGCTTCGACTGCTCGCCTCGTCCCGAGACGACGGTGCAGTTGCCGACCGGTTCGACGCTTGTGGTTTATACCGATGGACTGGTCGAGCGGCGCACCGAATCCATCGACATCGGTATCGACAAGGTCGGCGAGGTGCTGCTCGAATTGAGTCGACGAGCTCCTGACGACGTAGCCGATGCCGTCCTTGCGCTGTTGCAACCGAGCGAGGGTTACGACGACGATGTCGCCATGGTGATTTATCGGCAGCCGCCGTTGCCGATGCTCATCGAGGTACCGGCCGAAGGCACACAACTCGGCGTCCTTCGGGCCCGGTTACGCACGTGGATGGACTCGTGTGGCGTGCCCGAGCAAGTTGTCGTCGACAGCATTCTCGCTGTCAACGAGGCCTTTTCCAACAGCGTCGAGCACGCCTTCCGCAATGTCGAGCCGGGTCGCGTCACGGTGACCGCCGTTGCAACCGTCGACGAGCTGCGGTTCACCGTCAGCGATACCGGTACTTGGAAAGAGCAGGCAGCCGATCCGGGATACCGCGGTCGGGGCCTGCCGATGATGCGGGCGTTGACCGACGCGGTCACGATCGAACGATCCGATGCTGGAACAACTGTGCGAATGTCGACCGTGTTGACGGGTCATCCAGTGTCGAAGCATCAGCCGAACGCCGCACGTCAGCGCGATAACGACGGCGTACGTCGGTGAAAGGTGGGGCCGCGAGTTGTGTGGTCGGCAATGCGATAGGGCAAGATTGACCGCATGACAACGCACGCGTCGGAGTCCGCGGCATCGGCTCCCGACACGATGAACACCGAACTGTCCGTCAACGGCGGGCTGACCATCCTTGCGGTGAGTGGCACGATCGACATGGCGACGGCGCCCGTACTGCAGACCGCTGTGCGCGAGGCAGTGAGCAGTACTTCGGCCGGCTTGATCATCGATTTGTCCGATGTCGAGTTCTTGGCGTCGGCCGGTATGACGATTCTCGTGGAAGCACGTCAGCGGATCGGCGATTCGGCAGCGTTCGCAGTTGTCGCCGATGGCCCAGCCACCAGTCGCCCGTTGTCGCTGACCGGTTTGGACAAGGCACTCGGCCTGTACGCGACCGTGGCGCAAGCCGTTGCTGCTCTCGGGCCAGAGGCCTGAAGGGCTCCGTTCAGCGCAGTAGAGAAGATCCGAGGACCCGTCGCACGTCTATCTCGACGACGACGCGGGCTGGATTGACGCGGGGTTGGCGATAACGCACCGCGTACCGAGCTACCGCATCGGCGACCGCGTCGGGATCGGTGAGGACGACCGCTGGGCCTTCCAAGGTCAGCCACCGGCCACCATCCACCTGAGACACCGCCCCGTAGGCGCCTCGGCCGGCGTTGAGCGCCTTCTGTGACCCACCGCTGGTGATGACGCGTGCCTTGCCTGCTTCCGGGTCCCAGGTGAACCCGACGGCGACGACGTGCGGGGTGCCGTCCGTCCGCAAAGTTGTGAGGGTTGCGAGATGACGCTCGCGTACGAAGGCGAGTGCGGTCTCGGTCAGAACGGTGACGGCGTCGGAGGGGGTGGTCGGCATGCCACGACGGTAATCGAGGAAACTGACTGCCATGGCTTTCGGATCGAAGACTCTCGCGCAGGGTTCGGTTGTGCTGCTCGGCGGGCGTAGCGAGATCGGACTCGAAATTGCCGATCGACTCGCGGCCGGGCGGACCGTCGTACTCGCCGCCCGACGAAGTACCGAACTCGATGCCGAAAAGCAGCGGTTGCTCGATCGTGGCGCCGCGGCGGTGCACGCTGTCGAATTCGACGCCGACGCGGTAGCAGACCACGGTCCGATACTGGACGCGATCGTCGCCGACCACGGTCGAATCGGCGTGGCAATTCTCGCATTCGGCATTCTCGGCGATCAGGATCGCGCCAGCACGGACGCGGCGCATGCCGTCGAGGTGGTCCACACCGACTTCGTCGCACAGGTGAGCGTCCTTACCCATCTCACGAAAATCCTTCGAGCACAACGTGCTGGGCATCTCGTCGTGTTCAGCTCGTTCGCCGGCTTCCGAGTCCGGCGCGCCAATTACGTCTACGGCTCGGCGAAGGCCGGACTCGACGGATTCGCGTCGGGTCTCGCGGATGCGTTGGTAGGCAGCGGTGTTCATCTGCTGCTGATCCGATCGGGCTTCGTGATCGGACGAATGACCGAAGGGATGTCGCCCGCACCGTTTTCGAGCACTCCGCCCGATGTGGCGGAGGGGGTAGTCGCGGGGTTGTCGAAGCGGTCGAACGTTGTCTGGGTGCCGAAGGCATTGCGGCCGATGTACTTTGCGACGCGGTTCGTGCCACGAGCCGTCTGGCGACGGTTGCCGAGGTGACCGAACGGGTTGTCGTTGTCGGGATCGGCGCCGACGGCGTCGACGGGCTCTCGCGTCGAGCACTACGAGAGCTGGCCGAATGCGACGTGCTGCTGGGTTCGCGACGGCAACTCGAACTCGTCGACGTCGGTTCAGCGGAGCGGGTGCCCTGGCCGACACCGCTCGTACCTGCGCTGCCAGGCTTGTTCGATCGGTATGCGCAGCACAGGATCTGCGTTCTGGCCAGCGGTGATCCGATGTTCCACGGCATCGGGGTGACACTCGCGCGGTTGCTCGGCGCCGACCGCCTCGAGGTGCTACCGCAGGCATCGTCGGTGTCGCTCGCCTGTGCACGGTTGGGCTGGGCGGTCGCCGACACAGCCGTCGTGAGTCTTGTCGATCGCCCGGTCGAGACGTTGCTGCCCGCGCTGTACGACACCGGTCGCATCGTCGTGCTCAGTCGTGGCGTGCAGACACCAGGTGAGATCGCCGAACTGTTGTGCGCCAACGGGTTCGGAGCGTCGACTGTGAGCGTTCTCGAGCAGCTGGGTGGACCCGCCGAGAGACGAGTCGACGGTGTCGCGCAGACGTGGGAGCATCCGGTCGGCGACGCGTTGAACGTCGTCGCGGTGACCTGCGTCGCCGAGGTCGCCGGCCGCAGGGTCACCCGCATCCCCGGCTTGCCTGACGACGTCTTCGGCGGTGACGGCCAGCTGACCAAACAGGAGGTTCGGGCGCTGACCCTGAGCGCGCTTGCACCGGCGCCCGGTGAGCTGCTCTGGGATGTCGGAGCAGGTTCCGGCAGCATCGCGATCGAGTGGTGCAGAACCAGTTCGCTGTGTCGTGCAATCGCATTCGAGCACGTTGCGGCACGGGTCTCGACGATCGAAGCCAATGCTCGTGCCCTCGGCGTTCCCGGCGTCCCCGGCGTGACGGTGCGTGGCGCAGCACCGGCGGCCTTCGACGAGGCACCTGCGCCCGACGCCATCTTCGTCGGCGGGGGAGTCACCGTGCCGGGATTGCTGGAAGCCTGCTGGGACCGACTGGCTCCCGGCGGGCGCCTCGTCGCCAACGCGGTGACCGCCGAGTCGGAAGCGTTGCTGGTCGAGTGGTCTTCGAAGTTCGGTGGAACGTTGCGGCGCTTGCAGGTTCATCGTGGGGAACCGCTCGGCAGATTCACCACCTGGCGACCGCAACTCCCCGTCGCGCAGTTGATTTTAGGGGCACAGGAAGCCATGGCACCTGACGATGAGCGACGCTAAGGTTTCAGTGGGAACTGGGCACAAGTCCAGTAGAACAGGGGAGAACACCGAATGAAGGTCGGAAAGCTCACAACCATTGCAGTCATGGCCATCGCCGCGGTCGGCATCACAGCGGGCACCGCGCACGCGGCACCCGCACCGGCGGGGTTCGAGAACAGCGACGGCGGCGTCGGCTATCGCACGGAAGTATCGGGCCAGGCGGTGACGACAATTGTCGATGCCGGTGCATTCACGCTGACGAGGGCGGGAACAGCCGTCAGCCTCACCAACGACGCGGGCGCGGTCGTCACCGAGATTCCCTTGGTGTTCGACGTTGCGGGCCAACAGGTTTCGGTCGCTCCCGCCATCGATGCGGCGGGTCGTAGTTTGACTCTGACGCCGTCGGTGAGCCCGGCGAGTGCAGCGGTTCTGCAGGATGTCAGCGCGCAGGACCGCTTTCTGTACGAGCTCAATCGCGCGTCCTTCGGTATCGGTGTCGCCGCTGCAATCGGCGCAGGCATCGGGCTTGTGACCGGCTGCATCATCGGGATCGTCGTCGGCTGCATCCCCGGCGTGCTGATCGGAGCGGCTATCGGTGCGGTGGTCGGTGCCGTCAACACCGGCGGTCAGCCGCTGCTCGATGCCGGATACCAGTACCTCACGGGTCAGCCATGAGCACTGGGTGAAAGTTCTGCTGCTCGGCGGGTCGGGTGAAGCCCGTGAACTCGCCGAACTGTTGACCGGCGAGCCGGGAATCGATGTCGTTTCCTCGCTCGCCGGTCGGCTGCGCAATCCCAGGCTGCCCGACGGGGAGGTGCGGGTCGGTGGTTTCGGCGGTGCCGAAGGTTTGCGAGACTGGTTGCACGAGAATCTGATCGATGCTCTCGTCGTGGCTACCCACCCGTTCGCGGCCCGGATGACCAGCAATGCGATCGACGCTGCCACCGCACTCGGATTGCCGTATCTCGTCCTTCGACGTCCGCCGTGGCAGCCAGTGCCCGGTGACCGCTGGACGCCTGTCGAATCGATGGCTGTCGCTGCGGCGGTGCTTCCGGAGTTCGGCGATCGTGTCTTTCTGACGATCGGGCGGCAGGGGGTCGACGTCTTTGCCGAGGTAGGATCCTGGTTCCTGATCCGAGCGATCGATCGACCGAGTCGGGCGCTGCCCCCGAGGCACGAATTGCTGCTCGAGCGTGGACCTTTCAGCGTGGAGCACGAGCTAGCGCTGCTCGAGAATCATGGTATCGACGTGCTTGTCACGAAGAACAGCGGTGGCGATCAGACCGTCGCGAAACTTGCTGCCGCCCGAATGTTTGGTTTGCCCGTGATCGTCGTCGATCGGCCCGACCTCGGCGTCAGCGCAGCTGTCGTGGACACTGTCGACGGCGTAGTGAATTGGCTCCGAGTCGTGCGAGGCAGCGCGTCAGCCTAGAGCTGCAAGGGCCTTTTCGATGGCGTCGTCCGGCTCGGAGACCACCGTCGGTCCGTGCCGCAGGAGAATATCCACCACCGCCCGCGGTCTGGCGAGCAGCCATTCCCTACCGCGATTGCGCGCCAATGACGTTGCACGACAATTGCATTCGCTGTTGACACCAACAGCGTTCAGGCCAACCCGACGGCTCAGTGCGACGATTCGAGGCACGTGAAAAGCCTGCGAGACGACGAGTGCCCGCTCGATACCGAAGGTGTGCACGGCTCGTGCGCACGTGTCGTAGGTGCGTAGACCGAGCGGATCGCCGACGATGCGCTCGTGTGGAATACCTTTGCCGACAAGGTATTCGGTCATCGCGGCGATCTCGTCGCCGGAGCTGCCGTTGCCGTCGCCCGATACCAGCACCACACCGACGCGACCTTCGTGAAACAGCTGTACGGCGGTGTCGAGACGGCCGGCGAGAAACGACATCGGTTGGCCGTCGCGGACCTGTGCGCCGAGCACGATCGCAACCGCCGTCGTCGGCGCCTCGGCGGGTGTGCGGATCCGGCCGGCCGCCGCGAGCCGGATCCAGACGTTCGCACCGACGACCGCGGCGATGCCGATGGATGCTGTGACCCGAGCCGCGCGGCTGACCGATCCAGTCATTGTTCCGGATACCGCCTGGAGGTGAAAACCCTTGTGGTGTCGTCGGTGTGGTGAATCGTTGTCGTCGACGATCCGATGATCAGCAGCGTCCGCATGTCCACGTCGGCTGGATCGAGTTCGGCGAGCTGTACCACCCGCACACTCTCGGTAGGTCCGGCGACGTCGCGCCCGATGATCACCGGGGTGTCCGGAGATCGATACTCGAGCAGCAGATCTCGCATCGCACCGACCTGCCAGGTCCGCGACCGCGACGCCGGGTTGTAGACGGCGATCGCCATGTCCGAGGCGGCGGCAGCCGAAATACGTTTGGCGACAACGTCCCACGGCTTCAATCGGTCCGAGAGCGAGATGACGGCGTAATCGTGGCCGAGCGGTGCGCCGACCCGGCTGGCAACAGCGTTGGCGGCGGTCATTCCCGGCAGTACGCGAACCGGCACCCCGCGCCATTGATCTTCGGTCGCGACTTCGAGCACCGCGGCCGCCATCGCAAAGACGCCAGGGTCGCCCGACGACACCACACAGACCCGCGCCCCACGTTTTGCGAGATCCAAAGCCATTGCCGCACGCTCGGACTCGACGCGATTGTCGCTAGCGTGGCGACGCTGACCCAAGCGATGCGCGACGCGATCCAGATAGGGTCCGTAGCCGACGAGATCGGTCGCCCGTTCGAGTTCGGCGCGGACCTCCGGAGTCGTCCATTCCCGAGCGCCGGGCCCGAGTCCGACGACGACGACCTCGCCTGTCACGTCCGGTTGCGGCGCCGTGGTGCGAGCGTTGCCAGCACCTGGAACGAGGACGATCGAGAAGTAGGGAACGTCGTCGTCGACCACGTCCGCCGCGCCGAGGACGCGCTGCCGACCTGTGCTTGCCCGTTCGACATAACGTGCGTCGTCGAGTCGACCCGAATCCGACAGTGCCTGTCGCACGGTGGGATAGGTTCGGCCGAGCTTCATTATCGCCGCTGCATCGGTGTCGGCGAGTCGGCGTGCGAGTTCGGCTTCCGGCAATGTGCCCGGCAAGATGGTCAGCACCTCGTCGCCTTCGCACAGCGGTGTTCCCAGCGCAGCTGCGGCGGCACTGACCGACGTGACGCCGGGAACGATCTCGGCCTCGAACCGTTCGACCAGACGTTTGTGCATATGCATGTAGGAGCTGTAGAAGAGCGGATCGCCTTCGGCGAGCAACGCGACGCTGCGCCCCGCTTCGAGATGTGCGGCAAGGCGTTCCGCGGAGGCAACGTAGAACTCGTCGATCGCTCCCTGGTAGCCGCCGGGGTGATCAGTCGTCTCCGTCGTCACCGGATAGACGAGGTGTTCCTCGATTTGGTCGCCCCGCAGGTACGGTGCCGCGATGGCGCGGGAGATGCTTCGCCCGTGGGCTGCGCTGTGGAAAGCGACGACGTCGGCCGCGGCGATCACCTTCGCGGCTTTGACGGTCACCAACTCGGGATCGCCCGGTCCGAGACCGACGCCCCATAGTTTGCCGAAGGTCTTGTCGGTCACTCGATTTCACTCGCGATACCGTTCAGTGCTGCTGCCGTGATCGCGCTGCCGCCGCGGCGGCCGCGGACAACCAGGTACTCGATTCCGAGAGCGGCCGCCTGTTCGACGAGTGCGTCCTTGGATTCGACGGCTCCGATGAAGCCGACAGGTCCGCCGACCACCGCGGCAGGTCGCGGACCACCGTGCTCCACCAGGTCGAGCAGGTGGAACAACGCGGTCGGGGCGTTGCCGATCGCCACGACCGCACCTTCGAGGCGGTCACGCCACAGCTCGAGGGCCGCAGCCGAGCGCGTTGTCTGCAGCGCTTCGGCGAGGACGGCCACCCGCGGATCGGGCAGAGTGCAGACCACCTCGTTGTCGGCAGGCAAGCGGCGGCGGGTGACTCCGGCGGCGACCATGCGGGTGTCGCAGAGGATGGGTGCTCCGGCGTGCAGTGCAGCGCGAGCGACGGTGACGACGTCGGGTGTGAACGCGATGTCCTCGGTCAGATCGACCTGGCCGCAGGCGTGAATCATGCGCACGACGACCTGCGACACATCGGCAGGAAGCGCGGTCAGATCGGCTTCGGCGCGGATGGTTGCGAACGATCGGCGGTAGATCTCGGCGCCGTCGCGGATGTAGTCGAGCATGAGGCAACGATAGATACAGAGCGAAGTCAGTCGACGACATACCCCGCGTCGGTAGCGACGACGTCGGTCACGTCGCCGCGTGGACGTCCGCATTTTCGGTCGCAACCGACCCAGTGCTGACGTCCGGCAGTAGGCAGTTCGTCGTTCTCGACAGCGTCTGTCACGTCCGCTCGGACGTCGGCACGTGACTTGTCGCAACCGGGTTTGCCGGTGCACGCGCTGATCCGCAACCAGGGCGATTCGCTGTCGAAGATCAGTCCCATCGGCGCGAGGACGCGCACCACCTGTTCCGCTGCCCATTCGTCGAGGTCCGCGATGATGATCGACCGCCACGGCGTCACGATGATCGGGCGTTCGATCGCGGCGAGAAACTGAGCGGTTCGGGCAGGCAGAATGCCGAGCCGCACGCCGGCGCCGAGGCTGACGAGGCCGTCGTCCTGGGGGAGCCAACCGATCGGCGGCAGTTCGGGCGGCTCGAAGGTGAGCGGGTCGGCGTCGCCGACGAGGCCGAGGCTGTCGAGGAGTGTGCCGACGCCGCCTTCGAGTTCCGCCAGCCGCCACTCGTCGCTGCGGTGGTCGACGAATGCAAGTGCGGCTCGGATCGCGTAGTCGACACCGTCGTCGATCGATACGCGTGCACCGGTGTCTGCGCCAGCAAGCACGAGCGCGAACTCGCGGTCCGAGACGGCGTGTAGACCGATGTCAGCGCCGAGTCCACTGACGTCGCCGCGACCGTCGTCGATCGACAGCAGGACGCGGCCGGGAAGTTCGGCGAGCACGGCGTCGGCGCGGATGGCGGCGTCGAGTCCGAGAACGTGCTCACGGACATCGACGAGTCCGCTGATGCGACCGGACAGCGGCGAGGCGACGATGTTGCGAACACGTTCGTGTGTCGCGGACGGCAGCAGACCTGCCTCGGCTAGTCGGTCCGCGAGTGCAGCGGGGTCCGATACGGCGCGTAGCTGCACGTTTCCGCGCACTGTGAGTTCGATGTCGCCGTTGCCGAGGTCGATGGCGGCGTCGGCGAGAGTGGTCAACTGATCGGGCGTGAGCAGTCCGCCGGGCAGCCGGACACGTGCAAGGGCACCGTCGGCAGCGTGGTGTACCTGCAGGGCACCGGGGCAGGCGTCGGGCCGGGATCGAGACACGAATCCAGCGTACGGTGCAGTGCCGTAGGATCCGAGTGCTCGGCGGCAGACGAGGAAACCGGTGAGATTCCGGTGCGGTCGCGCCACTGTGACTCGGCCAGACGGTCCACGTCTGCGCTGAAAGCCAGATCTTCGGTCGGCGAGCGACTACCCGACGGGGCGCGCAACCCCGAGGAAAGGCTGACCCGTGATTCTGCTGCTCTCGACCTCGGATACCGACCTGCTCTGTGCACGTGCGAGCGGCGCCGACTATCGCTGGGCAAATCCCGCCCGCTTGCTCGTCGACGATCTGCCGGCGCTCCTCGACGGTGCCGACCTCGTCGTCGTCCGAATCCTCGGTGGCAAACGGATGTGGGAAGACGGCCTCGACGCGCTGCTCGCGAGCGGCATTCCCGTCGTCGCGCTCGGTGGTGAGAACGCACCCGACGCCGAACTGATGGAGTGCTCGACCGTTCCCGGCGGTGTCGCGGCGCAAGCGCACAACTATCTCGCCGCGGGCGGGCCGGACAACCTTGCTCAGCTGTTTCACTTCCTTTCCGACACCGTGCTGCTCACCGGGCACGGGTTCACCCCGCCGGTGCACACTCCGAGTTGGGGTTTGCTCGAGCGGACCGAGGCGGCCGCAGTCGGACCCGTGATCGCGGTGCTCTACTACCGCGCTCAGCAGTTGGCAGGCAACACGGCCTATATCGAAGCGCTCTGCGCCGCAATCGAAACCGCAGGTGGTCGTGCGTTGCCGATCTACTGCGCGTCGCTGCGGACCGCCGAACCCGAACTGCTGCACACACTTCGCCAGGCCGATGCGCTGATCGTCACGGTTCTCGCTGCCGGCGGCACCAAACCGTCCACAGCGTCGGCGGGAGGCGACGACGAGGCGTGGGACATCGGCGAGCTCGCAGATCTGGATGTGCCGATACTGCAGGGGTTGTGCCTGACGAGTCGTCGTGAGGCGTGGGCGGCCAACGACGACGGATTGTCGCCGCTCGATGTCGCGACCCAGGTCGCCGTTCCGGAATTCGACGGACGCATCATCACGGTTCCGTTCTCGTTCAAGGAGTTCGACGCCGACGGTCTGTCCACCTACGTCCCCGATCCGGAGCGCGCTGCGCGAGTCGCGGGCATCGCCGTTCGCCACGCGCGACTGCGGCACATTCCGGCGGGGGAGCGACGCATCGCGCTGATGTTCTCGGCGTATCCGACGAAGCATGCGCGCATCGGCAACGCCGTCGGACTCGACACACCTGCAAGCGCTGTGCGGCTGCTCGCTGAAATGGCTACCGCTGGATACGATTTGGGGCCCGAAGACACGATTCCCGGCCTCGCGGCCCAGGACGGTGACGCACTCGTCCATGCGTTGATTGCCGCCGGCGGCCAAGATCCCGACTGGCTCACCGCAGGGCAACTCGAAGGCAATCCGATTCGGATCTCCGCAGCGAGCTATGGGCGTTGGTTCGAGACACTGCCCGAGGACCTCCGTGCTGGTGTCGAAGAGCATTGGGGAGCAGCGCCGGGCGAGCTGTATGTCGACCGCACGGCCGACCCCGCAGGCGAGATCGTCATCGCAGCAATGGAATTCGGCAAGATAGTCATCATGGTGCAGCCGCCACGTGGTTTCGGTGAGAACCCGGTCGCCATCTACCACGATCCCGATCTGCCGCCGAGCCACCATTACTTGGCCGCCTACTGCTGGATTCGAGAGTCCTTCGGCGCCGACGCCCTCGTACACCTCGGCAAGCACGGCAACCTGGAATGGCTCCCCGGCAAGACCATGGGAATGTCCGCGTCGTGTGGCACCGACGCCGCGCTCGGTGATCTTCCGCTGATCTACCCTTTCCTCGTCAACGATCCCGGCGAGGGCACGCAGGCAAAGCGCCGTGCGCACGCGACTCTGGTCGATCATCTGATTCCACCGATGGCGCGTGCCGAAAGCTACGGCGATATCGCACGCCTCGAACAACTGCTCGACGAGCATCAGAACGTGTCGGCGCTGGATCCCGCGAAACTTCCCGCGGTCCGGCAGCAGATCTGGACACTGATGCGCGCCGCGAAAATGGACCACGACCTCGGCTTGGCCGAACGTCCCGACGAGGACACGTTCGACGACATGCTGCTGCACGTCGACGGTTGGTTGTGCGAGATCAAGGATGTCCAGATCCGCGACGGTCTGCACATTCTCGGCGAAGCGCCGCGTGGTGAAGCCGAGGTCGACCTCGTTCTCGCGATGCTGCGGGCCCGCCAGATGTGGGGTGGCGAACAGAGTGTTCCTGGTCTTCGCGAAGCGTTGGGTCTCAGCGAGAAGGGCGACGAGAATCGCGGTCGGGTCGACGCGGTGGAGGAGCAGGCGCGCGGTTTGGTGGCAGCGCTGCAGAAAGCCGACTGGAACCCGGACGCGGCGGATTCGCTCACCGACGATGCGACCGTTGCAGCGATTCTGCGCTTCGCTGCGACCGAGGTCGTCCCCCGGCTGCGGCAGACCGACCGCGAACTCGAGTGGATCCTGCACGCACTCGACGGCGGCTTCATCCCAGCCGGCCCGAGTGGGTCGCCGTTGCGTGGTCTGATCAACGTTCTGCCGACCGGTCGCAACTTCTACTCCGTCGACCCGAAGGCCGTGCCGTCCAAGTTGGCCTGGGAGACCGGTCAAGCAATGGCCGAGTCGCTTGTGCAGCGTTATCTCACCGATCACAGCGAGTATCCGAAGTCGGTCGGGCTGTCGGTGTGGGGCACCAGTGCGATGCGAACCTCCGGCGACGACATCGCCGAAGTGTTCGCGCTGCTCGGTGTCCGGCCGGTTTGGGACGACGCGTCGCGGCGTGTGATCTCGTTGGAAGCGATCTCCCTCGAGGAATTGGGACGCCCACGTATCGACGTGACGGTCCGCATCAGCGGCTTCTTCCGTGATGCTTTCCCGCATGTTCTTGCCCTTCTCGATGACGCGGTTCAACTGGTTGCGGCACTGGACGAGCCTGCGGAGCAGAACTACGTCCGAGCGCACACGCTCGAGGCGCTCGCGGAGCACGGTGACGACAGACGTGCCACCACACGCATATTCGGTTCCAAGCCAGGGACCTACGGCGCAGGTTTACTGCAGCTGATCGATTCGAAGAGCTGGCGAACCGATGCCGACCTCGCTGCCGTGTACACCACGTGGGGTGGCTACGCCTACGGCCGCGGTCTCGACGGTGCGCCGGCAGCCGACGACATGCGGACCGCCTATCGCCGTATTGCCGTTGCTGCCAAGAACACCGACACCCGCGAGCACGACATCGCCGACTCCGACGACTACTTCCAGTACCACGGGGGCATGGTCGCGACCGTCCGCGCGTTGACCGGAAAGGATCCGGAGGCCTACATCGGCGACAGCACTCGACCCGATGCGGTCCGCACTCGGACCCTGTCCGAGGAGACGAACCGCGTGTTCCGCGCTCGTGTCGTCAATCCGAAGTGGCTCGATGCCATGCGGCGCCACCGCTACAAGGGTGCTTTCGAGATGGCCGCCACAGTGGACTACCTCTTCGGGTACGACGCGACAACCAATGTCGTCGCCGACTGGATGTACGAAAAATTGGCCGAGAGTTACGTTTTCGACGAGCAGAACCGCAAGTTCATGGAGCAGTCCAATCCGTGGGCGTTGCACGGTATCGCGGAGCGGCTACTCGAGGCAGCGCAGCGCGAGATGTGGGAGAACCCGGAACAGGCCACGCTCGATGGCCTGCGCCAGGTCTACCTCGAGACCGAAGGTGAACTCGAGGGCGAGTAGGGCGGGCCTACTCCTCCTGAACCTGCTCCTCCTGAACCTGTTGCCCGATAGGCCTTCCGGATTCGAAACGCCAGATGGCGTAGGCAAGTCGGTCGGAGTCGTGGCCACAGTGCTCGGCGACGTCCCGCAGAATGGCGGCGGCGTCTGCGGGTGCGAGCTTGATCGTTGCGGTCGCCCGGCCGAGGTAGCGCACCACCAGATGGTCCGGCGTCTCCAGAGCGACATCGGTCAGCATCGTCAGGTAGCTCCACGTGAGTCCCGACTTCTGACCTGGGATCGCAGTCCACGGCTCGCGAATCTGTCCCAGATCGACGACGTCGCGTAGTTGTTCGGCAGTCTCGATGTTGTTGGTTGTCAACACTTTTGCTGCTTCGAGAATCGCTGCAGCTTTCAGCGGAGCCCCCTGCACGGTCGAGACCGGCCGCCTGTTGCCGATCGCGTCTGCCCACTCGGCCGGACCGCCGACATCGTCGAAGGATCGAATCAGGTCGGTGGCGTTGTCCGCCTCGGCTTCCGATCCTTGCCCTGACCGATATTCGGCGTAGCGATCCAAGATCTTCGCGACGGAGCTGTACTGTGATCTCGTCGACTGGATCGCATCGATGATGCACAGCGCCAACGAATTTCGCATCGAATCGCGCTCGATCCACAGTGTTGGATCACCGAGATCCTGCTTGCACTGCTCGGCGACGGTCAGTGTGTGATCGGCTGCCGAACGGTCGACTGTAATGGTCATCTGCTTCCCCCAGAATGTTGTGCAGAACGTGACACCGCAGAGCGTGGCATGGGGTACCGACAGATTTGGAAAGTGCTGTTGGAAAGTGCCGTTGAACTGCGACTACTGCAGCCGGACATCGGTCAGCATGCCGCCTGCCGGTTCGGACGCCTGATCATGTTGCACTGCAACAACATAGGTTCGAAAATACTCGAGGCCGATTGTCGCGAAGCCCTTGCGGATCCCGGCGAAGTGCGTAAAATAGAACGCATGTACTGCTTATCTGCTTAAGTGGACCTATGCTGGTCAGGTGGATTTCGTAGACGACG